>JASIEN010000404.1 GCA_030045935.1 Candidatus Sulfotelmatobacter sp. | reverse complement strand
GCCAAGCCGAGCGGAATGGAAACCGCCAAATCCGCCAGTCGCGCGAGCCGGGAAACGCCCAGCCAGTTTTCCATCCCATGGCTCGATAGAGCCACCACCGCGGCCATCGCAACGGAAGCCGCTCCCACCTTCCCGAGCTGCGTCAAAAGCTCGCGGCCATAAATTCCGCCGATGCGCTTTCTCAGAATCAGAAAGAGAAACAGAAATCCGCACAGCGCCACCGCGGACGTGGAAAGGGCCAAACCCGCATGCCGCAGCCCCGTCAACCGGATCATGGTGGAAGCCACCGAATAGTTGACGACAATCGATGCCAGGCTCACCAGCATGGGCGTGCGGGCATCGCCCAGAGCGTAATAGGCGGGCGTGAGCACTTTTAACGCCGCATAGCCGATCAGTCCGGCCGAGTAGCACGACAGCGCCAGCGCAGTTTGCTGTGTGTCGTAAAGTTTAAAATTGCCCCCTTGGTACACAGCGCCTATGATTGATTTGCCCAGCACCACCAGTCCCAGCGAAGAGGGCAGCGTCAGCAGAAATACCATTCCCAGCGAATGGGAAAGCGTGCGGCGAAATTCATCCATGTTGCCTTGCGCCACGCTGCGCGAAATCGAAGGCAGCGTCGCCGCGGCCATCGCTACGCCGAACAAACCCAGCGGAAGCTGCATGAAGCGGAACGCGTAGCTGAGCCAGCTTACCGGGCCGTCGAAGCCGCGCTGCGGATCGTAGATCGTGGACGCGAAGTTGGTGTTCACCAGAACGTTGATCTGCACCGCCGCGTTTCCCAGAATCGCCGGCGCCATCAGACGCAGGATCTTCATCATCCCCGAATCGGACCAATCGAAAGCCGGGCGGAAACGATAGCCGAGGCGATACAAGCTCGGCAACTGCCAGCACAACTGCAGCGCGCCGCCCAGCACCACCCCCACTGCCATTCCTTCGATGTGGGAAAGATGCAGCGTGGGACCAAGCCAGAATCCAAGAATGACACCGAAACCGACCGAGCCGATGTTGAAGAAGGTGGATGCCATGGCCGGCACTCCGAAGCGGTTGGAGGCGTTCAGCACGCCCATGGCTTGCGCGGCCAACGCGACCAGCAGCAGAAACGGAAACATGATGCGCGTCATCGTGACCGCAAGCTCGAGCTTGCCAGGCACGGCCGCGTAGCCGGGCGCAACCCAGTGCACCAGGGTGGGAGCAAAGATCGTTCCCACGGCGCAGATCGAGCCGACGATCACGATCAGCGCCGTGGCGACCAGATTCGCTAGGCGCGCCGCTTCCTCCTTGCTGCGCGTGGTGAGATATTCGGTGAACGTGGGAACGAATGCGCTGGAAAGAGCGCCTTCGGCGAACAGGTCGCGAGTCAGGTTGGGGATGCGGAATCCCAACATGAATGCGTCATACACCAGGCCCGCGCCGAACCAGCGAGCCATGAAGCTTTCGCGCAAAAGACCGGTGATCCGGCTGGTAAAGACGGACAGCGACACGATGCCCGCCGATCTTACGAGATGCTCTGTTCGGCTCGTCGAAGCAGTCTGCGCTGCGTCTACGGGAGCGGCCGGAACCGCGGCCATTTCACTGTCCGTACTGTTCGAAAAAGTGGGCAATCGTCATGATCCCCGCATAATAATTGGCGATTTTATATTTTTCATTAGGCGAATGTAATCCATCGTCGGGCAGCCCGAAGCCCATTAGAATCGTCGGGACTTTTAGATGCGTCGCAAAGTCGCCCACAATGGGAATAGACCCTCCGCTCCGGATGAACACGGTTTCGCGCTCGAGGATGTCGGAAAATGCCTTGGCCGCCACGCGAATCGCGGGATGATCGGGATTCACGCTAATCGCCGGACTGGCGCTTAGAACGCGAACCTGCATTTCGATGCCCGCGGGAGTGTTCTCTTTCACGAACTGCTGATAAGCCGCGAGAATCTTCTCGGGGTCCTGATCCGGCGCCATGCGCATGCTCACCTTGGCCGTGGCTTTTGCCGGAATCACGGTTTTTGCGCCGGGCGCCGTGTAGCCGCCGGCGATTCCATGCACTTCCAACGTGGGCCGTGCCCAGGTGCGTTCAAAAACCGAATAGCCGGGCTCGCCGGTCAAACGGGATGAACCGACTTCGTTCTTCAAAAATTCCTTTTCGTCGAAGGGCAGGATGGACCAACTATGTTTTTCCGCGGGCGAGGGTGGCCGCACATCGTCGTACATTCCCGGAATGAGGATGTGCCCCTTCGCGTCCTTCATCTTCGAAAGCAGCTCGACCAATCCAAAGATGGGGTTGGGCGCCACCCCACCGTACATGCCGGAGTGAAGATCGCGCGAGGCGCCGCGCGCCTCGATTTCCGTGTAGATGAGCCCGCGCAGACCAATGCACAAAGTGGGGATGCCTTCGGCATAAAGCTCGGTGTCGGAAACCAGCGCGACATCGGCTTGGAGCTTCGCGGGATTTTCGGCGACATATTTCGAAATGGATTCGCCGCCGGTTTCTTCCTCGCCTTCGATCAGAAACTTGAGATTCACCGGCAGCTCGCCGCTCACGGCGCGCAGCGACTCCACGGCCTTGATCTGCGAATACACTTGCCCTTTATCGTCGGCGGCGCCGCGCGCATAGAGATTGCCGTTGCGCACGGTTGGCTCGAAGGGCGGCGAAACCCACTCGTCCAGAGGATCGGGAGGCTGGACGTCGTAATGGCCGTAGCACAGCACGGTCGGCTTTCCGCGGGCATGGAGCCAATCGCCGTACACCAGCGGATGGCCGGATGTGGGAATGATCTGGACGTGCTCCACCCCGGCGGCGCGGAGGCTGGACGCGACGAATTCGGCCGCCCGTTTCACGTCGGCGGCGTGATCGGGTTGCGCGCTGATGCTGGGGATGCGCAGGAACTGCTTCAGCTCTTCGAGCAGTCGATCTTCATGCAGCTCGACGAAGGCGTTGGTGGCTGACGACACTCACCATTTTTGCATGATAAACTTTAGGCGTCTATCCCTCGTGCGTGCGCCCGTAGCTCAGCCTGGATAGAGCGTCTGCCTCCGGAGCAGAAGGTCAGAGGTTCGAATCCTCTCGGGCGTACCAGTTCTCAAGAGCTTACGCCTTTTCCCCTCCATCAAGATCTACGGTTCCCGCCATGGAGCCTGGCCGCATACCCATCTGCCATTTCGCGTCCAAGTGGCTCTTGGACCCATTCGGCGGGCATTTATTTATCGGGGCGATCTCGATCGGACGATCGTTGCTTCCCTCCGAGCGGTGGCATCTGGCCGAGCCGCTTCAAGCGCAAGCTCGCACTCTCAAAGAGCCAGTTAACGTCCCATATGCACGAGCGCTACCCGGAGCGGCTCGCGTGACACTTCTATCAGGCCCTGGTATGGGCTGTACATCTCCAGGATCATCAAAATCGCGCTCGACACTGACATCGCCGCGAGCAACAAGCTGGTGATGGCCGTTGCATTCGGCACCGTAAGCAAGCCGAAACCAAGGAACAGAAGACCTAACCAAACAACCAAAACGATCAGTAACGGCCGAGGCAACCCGCTGACCGTCTGCTCGTACATCAGCCAGCGCCTCTGTCCGACGTCATACATTGTGCTGAGTGCATTCTGGCGTAAGGAGCGCTGGATCTCGTTCTGTGGCGACAACTGTAGAATCGCTCCGCCCAGGGATTCTGCACTGAACGGTGGATCCGCCGAAGAAAATGTATTCGAGGGTGACGGTGACGATAGTCTTTCGAGAACGCGCGCCGTGCTTGAATGGAGGATATCGCGTGCTCGCTTCGTTTCGGGCCCATAGTGCGCAAGCATGCGATCGAGCATGACCACTTGCGCAGCCGATTGCGCAAGTTCGGCCGATTGTGTGTCAAAAAAGGATTTCGCTGATGCAATTAACAGGCCCAGGATCAACGCTACCATCGTGCCGATCAAGCCGGCAGTAAGCTTGATTGTATCTTTCGACTGTTCGCTCAGATGCTGCGGCGGCAGCACGGTGCGAAGGAGAAGGCCGGATGACGTGCCGGCCACGAGACACGCGAATACGATAATGCTCGTTGCAACCGGGTTCATGTCACAGGAGCGCCGCTCTCTTTAAGAGAAGTGCCGCCCTTTCAAAAAGATGCCGCAATGGGAACCGAGGTGCACAATCTCTCATGGGATGTGGCGCAGAAGCATCCTCTAACGCGTGGGTATTGTAACGACTGGCTTGCCCTCTTTTTCCTCGGTATCAACCATGGTAAAAAACAACATCATCAGGGAAAATACGCGCTTGGATTCGAGGTCATTATCGTCGATCCAAAACCACGAGTCGTGGAATTTGACCGTCACAAATGCGTTCTCCGGACTCGACTTGCCGCTATGAATGCGAACTAAGCGAATGAACTTCGCCGCGTCTTGTAGGCGCTCAATGCCGGGAAACGTGAATGACCGCTGTAAATCTTCAGGCGGGACTTCCACCTGGGCCGCCATCGTGTGCATCAGACCAAGAATCGACCGAGTAACTACTGCAACCTGGGTATCGTTGCTCGAAACAAACCCCGAAACAACTGTAAACTCGTTGGCACTCTGATTTAGCTTCAGCAAACGCAGTAATTCAATAATATCTGCATGAACTTCTGGAGGAATGTCCTCAGTGCGGAAGCTTAAGACAGTGGATTCCTGGTTGACGTCCCTCTTGACAGAGATTCGCAGCGCTCCAAAACGCTGGATCTCAGCAATGAGCGTTCGTACGCGATGAAAGTCCGGATCGCCCGGCACAATCCCATTCCACGTCGCTTCCTGATTTCTCAAGCCATTAATCGATTCCAATATGGCAGACATGACCACATCTGCCGGCGCGCCGGACTGAATACTGGTGAACAGCGCCTCTGGCGGTAGTGGGGTTACCAAGGCGTGGATGAATTTGTTACCGGTTAATGGTGTGTAGGTAATTGTAGGAGTATTCGTGTAAGTTCCCAACACCGCAATACTCCCGGCGCCGGCTCCGGCGACGACTGTCCCTACTCCCGCATTTGCGCTGGCGCCCAGTGCCAGCGAGTAGGTAGTCACGATATTCCCTACATCCACAAACACCGGGGGGTCGAGATAGCGGACTTTGACGATGTTGAGCAGATTCTGCTCCTTCCACGAGTACGATACAGAGGCGGCATATTGATAACGGTCTCGCACCATCGCGCTAGGACCGATGTTATGACGACAGCCGGGTGGAATCACAGCCAGAACGCAGATGGCCCAGGGAACGATCCGTTTCACAAGAACTTCTCGTTCGAGGAGACTGAAATGACGATGGCCGAAAGCCTCGTCATAGTCGATAACTGGTTACACATGCTGTTGTTAAGCATGGTTCTCCGAACAGTTCAGATGATGATCTCTTTCAGCTTTGGGATTTAATAAAGCTTGTTTTTTGGCCGGTCGATAGTGAAGATGCGACGACGGCGCACGCGGAAAAGAAGCACTGGTTCAGCGGTAAATCTCATCCGTCTGCCCCTCCAAGCGACTCTCGCATCCTCCAGAGAACTCGCGCTTGCTCCACTGCGCGGATTGCGCAATAGTGGCAGGACTCAATGTGCGCCTTCACGATGGAATTCAGCGGCGCCGGGAGCCTGCCCATAAGATATAGGTCAAGATCGTCATCGGCGATGTGAAGTTCAGAGTCCGGCATCGACGGCCCTGGTCCCATTTAGGCTTCCGAGCGGAGAGCCAAACAAAACTAGTGGCCCGTCCGGGCAAAAGTTCTCAAGGAAGATTGCCAGGTTGCCTTTTTCCCCTACGGAATGTCCCGGAGTTCAGTGCGAACGCCAAAGGCACCCAGGACGACCATCGCAGTGGGGTGCCATTCCTAGCGGCAAACGCGATTCAGCCACGCGAAGAACTGCAGTCCGATCCCGATCTGTGGCGTGACGCGGTTTAGGGTGAGACGCCCATAATATCTTCCGCTCTGATCCAGAATCATGGGTGGATCGTTCGCGATGGGATTGCACGCGCTTTCCGGCGACACCAGCGACCCATAGGGGCCGGCACGATTGTAAATGCTCTCTTGCAAGACGGGGGAGCCGTGCTCACCGGCTGGATTTAATACCGAGTCCGTGGCGATCTGAGAGCAATTCAGGCACCCGAGATAGACCCTGCGATTCGGCCCGCCGAAGATCATCAGCTTGGTGGCGCCGTATACGAAAGAAGGCGATCGTGGCTCTATTACTCCCGGAAGGGAAGCAGGAGCGGGCGGCGGCGGAATGGGAGGGTAAAGAATCGGAGGGTAAAGAGGAGCGTATCCCGTTCCTTGGCATCCCATCTGCACAAAAGATCCGGCCACGGCGGCAAGAGACCTAAGCGGCTTTATTTTCATCGCTCCTCGATCAGTTCGTATCGACGTGTTCGGGACGATTCATTAGGGGAAAGGGCGAAAAATGGCGTGAGAATTTAGCGCCCCGGCGGGCACTATTTCAGCGTGATTACCGATCTTGAACGATCCCATGACGAGCTGCGCGGGGCCCTGATAGTGGCCGGGCGCCAAATCCGCAGGTTTCGATACGCCAAGGGAAGTGTGCGAGCATTATCGACGCTACGTAAGGTTCTCATGGACGCCCGCGAGGTCCGTAAGACCAGGCAGGCCTGCCCGAATCGACCAATTTCTGAACCGCCTTCGCCCGCAATAATCTCCGCCTAGCGCTGCTCCGCTACTGTCGCAGCGCGGCTGCGCGCCGGGGCTTTCTCTGGTCCCTGCCACTCCGCGAGGAACGCGGCCTCACGCCTCATACACGATTCGGAGATCGCGCATGACGTAAGGCCGCACTCGCGGCTTCAACCCGCGCTTCGACGCCAGCTCCACCTTGCGTCCCAGCAGTTCCTCCACTTCGCGGTTCAAATCGTCCAGCCGGAACAGACTCATTTCCGAATCGGGAAGGACACTCTCTTAGCCCGGCTACAATCAAATCACGCATGGCGGCCTGGGCGACGGGAATCCAACTCGGCCCTTATGTGTTGCTGGCGCAGCTCGGCGCGGGCGGCATGGGTGAGGT
>JASIEN010000403.1 GCA_030045935.1 Candidatus Sulfotelmatobacter sp. | reverse complement strand
GCATGGTCTTTGACACTGTAACGGTAGGCCTGGGAGCGATCGCGGCAAACAGTCCGCAGGTTACGCAGTGGGACGTAGCCTCCGGCGGTGCCGATCCAAACGCCATTCAGGATGTCACCGGCATCACGAGCACGCGAGCGGGAGCTCCCTCCATCCCCGACGTGACTGTCTTCAACAATGCGCTTACCCTCACGAAGGCCACGGCAGACGCCCTCGGATTGAATCTCACGTCGGTCGTTCCCAACGCCACCACCTTAACTCTTTCAGCAGCGGCAAATGCCGCCGGCGGCGATACCATTTACACCGGCACCATCACCGGTGGCGCCGGTAATGCATACAGGGGGGCGACAGTCGTTGTAACCGGTTTTACCAACGGCAACAACAACGGCACATTTACCTGTACCGCTTCGACGACGACCACGCTCACGCTCAACAATGCCAATGGCGTCGCGCAAACCCAAGCCGCCAAGGCCGCAGTGACCACCAGCACCACCTACGACGGAACCATCACCGGCGGCGCCGGCAACGCCTACAACGGTGACGCCGTTGTGATTTCCGGTTTCACCAACGCCGGCAATAACGGAACATTCACTATTTCTGCCTCTTCGGCCACTTCCATCACCGTAAACAACATTGCCTCGATTGCCGAAACCGATCCCGGCACGGCCATAATTTCAACCGGCACCAGCACTGTGTACACGGGAACAATCACCGGTGGGATCAGCAACGGCTACGCCGGCGACAGCTTTACCATCGCCGGATTCACCAGTGCCGCCGATAACGGCACCTTTACCTGCACCGCATCGACTCCGACCACCCTCACCTGCAGCAACACGGCTGGCGTTACCCAAACGCATGCGGGCACAGCAACCACCAACGCAACCTTCAACTGGGCGGAAGGCGCCATATCGCTGAATCCCAGCACGGCCGATATCGGAGTCACCACCACCACAGCCACAGTCTTCGTCGGCCAGAACACGACTTACACGACGACTGTCTTCAACAACGGTCCATCGCCGGCAATCACTCCGTCTCTTACACTTACCTGGCCCGCGAGCTTGACCGTCGTATCGCTGACTCCGAGTTCAGGGACATCATGTCCTAACACTCCTCCCATTACCCCACCGATTACTTGTACTCTGCCGTCTCCATTTACCAGTTCAATGACTGCGACGGTTACCCTCGTCGTCATGGCTGCCACCTCGGGTGCTTATGCCAGTACCGCCACAGTCACCGACTCCGGCACGCCGCCCGATCCCAACACCGGCAACAATACTTACACTGCGGTAGCGACGGTGCAGGCTGTGAGCTGCGGAACCGTAACGCAAGCTGCGCCCGGGACGAATCTCACCGGTGTTCTCAACACCTACTATCCTGGGACGGCCAGCGTTGCCGCGGGTGCGACCGCAATTCCGGTGGGCACGCCGACTGGCGCTGGCGCGGCCATCGCTGCCGGAAATCTCTTGCTGGTGATCCAGATGCAGGACGCCAGCATCAACGACACGAACTCGGTCTTATACGGCAACGGCAGCACCGGCCAGGGATTTACCGCTCTCAACAGCGTCGGCGATTACGAGTTTGTCACCGCCACGGGAGCCATTACCGGAGGTTCGGTTCCAATTCAAGGAGCCGGAGTCGGGGGCGGCTTGGTTTTTGCCTATCACGATTCGGCTGCGTCGGCGACCGCCGGGCAAAGCACCTATCAGGTCATCATTGTTCCGCAATACACCACTGCCTCATTCAGCACGACATCGCCTCCCACCGCTCTTGCCTGGAACGGTTCTACCGGTGGCGTATTCACTATCGACACATCCGACACGCTCACGCTTAACGGAGCAACCGTCGTCGTCGATGGCCTTGGTTTTCGCGGTGGCGCGGGCATGCAACTCACCGGCGGAACCGGCAACGCGACCGACTTCTTGCATTCTTCTCCCGCGACCTACACCGGCGCTGCGGAAGCCGGAGTTGATGGGCCCAAGGGCGAAGGCATCGCCGGTACGCCGATGTGGGTCGAATCGGGCGGCACCTACCTCCAAACGAATACAACCGAAGGCTATCCCAATCCGGCGGGAGGCGATGGCAGCATGGCCCGGGGCGCTCCCGGCAACGCCGGTGGCGGGGCGACCGATCCTGATCCCGGCGCTAATGATCAGAATGCTGGCGGCGGTGGTGGCGGCAACGGCGGCGCCGGAGGCTTCGGCGGCAATTCCTGGAGCAGTAATCAAAGCACTGGCGGCGAAGGCGGCGTTGCCTTCCCGGCAACCGTCAATCGCATTGCCATGGGCGGCGGTGGCGGCGCAGGCGATCGCAACAACTCGAATGGTGATACCCAGGCCAGCGGCGGTTCGACCGGCGGAGGAATCATCATCATCCGCACTTGGCAGTTGAGCGGCACCGGCACTCTAACCGCAAACGGAATCAATGCCTACAACGGCACGGCCAATGATGGGGGCGGGGGTGGTGGCGCCGGTGGCACCATCGTCATTCTTTCTGCCAATGGCGGCGAAGGCGGACTCACGCTGAGCGCCAACGGCGGCACCGGTGGTGATGCCTGGGCCTCGGAATCTTACACTTGGGGAAATCGTCACGGACCCGGTGGCGGCGGGGGTGGCGGTATCATCTTCGTCTCTGGCACGCCCGCACAGGCAAACACCAACGGCGGCGCCAACGGCACCACGGAAAATCCCGGCGTCCCTTATGGCTCAACTCCCGGGACCGGTGGTTGGAGCGTCACCAACGCTTCGATTGCTTCGACCTCCGGCACGCAGTCAGGCGCCGAATGCACTCCCGACATGACTCTGGGCAAGAGCCACGTCGGTAGCTTTACCCGCGGCCTGACCGCAACCTATACAATTCCGGTTTCCAACGTCAGCCCCTATGGCCCGTCCAGCGGCACAGTCACAGTAAACGACACTTTGCCAGTTGGCTTGACCCCAACCAGCGCCACGGCCGCCAGCGAATGGACTTGCTCCATCGCGTCGCAAACCGTCAGCTGCGTGAACTCCACTGTGCTGGCAGGGAACAGCAGTTATCCCTCCCTCACCGTCACCGCCAATGTTCTTCAGACTGCGCCTTCCACCGTAACCAACACCGCCATCGTGGGCGGCGGGGGCGAAGTCAATTTAGCGAACGACACGGCGACCGATATCGCCAACGTTGTTTCCAGCGCCGATTTGAGCATTACGAATGTCGCCTCGCCCGATCCAGTCGCCGCCGGCAGCAACATTACTTACACGCAGGTCGTCACCAACAATGGACCCAGCGCGGCCGATAATCCAACCCTGACGGAATCCGTTCCTGCCAACACCACCCTGGTTTCCATCGCCGCCCCTTCCGGCTGGAGCTGCAATTCCCAAGGCAGCGGCGGCACCGGCAACATCATCTGCACCGCTCTGACCATGGCGGCAAACACGCAGTCCAGCTTCTCGATCATCGTGAAAGTAAATTCGGGAGTCGCCAACGGCACAGTGATTACTGACACTGCTACCGTCAGTTCGGCGGTCAGCGATCCCAACATCGCCAACAACACTGCCAGCGCATCCACGGTCGTCGGCACGAGTTCAGGAGGTCAACTGGCCGTGACCAATATGGTTTCGCCGGACCCGGTTGCCGCCGGCGGCACCATTACGTATACACAGGTCGTTACCAATAGCGGTTCTGCGGCGGTCGCCAGCGCTACCTTCAGCGAACCTACGCCCGCAACCAGCCCCGCAACAACGCTGACATTTGTCTCGGAGACCCCGGCCAGTGGATGGACCTGCAGCGCCCCGCCAGTAAGCTGCACTGACTCGAGCGTTCCTGCCGGTTATGTGGGAACCTTCACCGTCGTTTACAGCGTGAGTGGGACCGCGACTAGCGGCACGACGATCACCGACACCGCCACAGTTGGCCCAAGCACGGCTTGCGGCCCTTGCTCGGCCACGGCAACCGATACCGTCGCCCCCTCGACGCAAGCCACGCTTGCGCTGAGCACAGTCGCGACCCCTTCGACCGTTTTCCCTGGCAACAACATCACTTACACGCAGACCATCACCAATAACGGACCTGCTGCCGCAACCACGCCAACATTCACTGAAGCCATTCCCGCCAATACAACTTACGTTTCTGTTTCTGCTCCCGCCGGATGGACCTGTACCGTCACCGCATCCGTTGTTTGCAATGATTCGTCGAACATGGCGGCAGACACTTCGGCCGACATTATTGTGGTCGTGAACCTCGCCCCATCGGTGACTGTCGCCAGCATCACCGCAAATTCTTCGGCCTCGGCCAGCAACTCAGCCACGAGCAGTACGACAGTGATCACCCCAGTGTCGGCTGCCTGCGATATGGCAGTCACGGATACCGGCAGTCCCAATCCTCTTCTGCCGCCGCCTGCAACGATCACTTACAGCCAGGTGGTCACGAACAACGGTCCCAGCAACTGCGCCAACGCCACCTTCACGGAAGCTTTTCCCGCGAACACCAGCTTCGCCAGCATGGGCACCGTCCCCTCTGGCTGGACCTGCACCACCACCGGCTCGATCAGTTGTTCAGATCCCAGCTTCGCGCCGAATTCTCCGGTCACCTTCGCGCCGCAGTTCACCGTGACTAACACAAATCCAGGCACTGTAATCACCGACACCGTGACCGTCGCCACCTCTACGCGCGACACAAACAGTGCAAACAACACCGCTTCATATGTAATCGCTGTGGCCACTGGAGATGCCTATCTCACAATTACAAACACCGGCACGCCCAATCCCGTCAACGCCGGGCAAAACATCACTTTCGCCCAGGCTCTCGCAAATACCGGACCGGTGGCTGCATCCACAGTAACACTGGCCGA
>JASIEN010000402.1 GCA_030045935.1 Candidatus Sulfotelmatobacter sp. | reverse complement strand
GGCTACCATTGCCGGCAGGGACGCGACGTTTACCGGTGACGGAGACGAGGTATTTTTTATTCGCGCAGGCGGTGAGAAAGATCACAAGCTGCTCCACAATGAAGGTTCGGCATCCGATGTCAGGCTGGACCGGGTTCCACGCGTGCCAGCAATGTGTGACCTTCCCACGCCGAACACCCCCGCCGGCAACTTCGAGGTGTTTGCCAAGACCTGGGCCGAACAATACATTTCGTTCGATCTCAGGCATGTGGATTGGGATAAGGTCGTTACCGAAAATCGGCCAAGGGTGACCACAGACACGAGCCCGGTTGCCTTGTTCGCTATCCTTGCGAGCATGATTCAGCCCTTCGGAGACGGACATGCCAGCATCAATGCCCCGGCCATCGGCATGAGATTTCATGAATATCGGCTAGGCTTTCAACCCTCGTCCAAGAGTGTGTTGAGAGTTACTGACAGCGCATACCTGAAGAGCCCATTGCAGAAGTTTTGCAATAACCAGGTAGGGTATGGGCACATCAATGAAACCACGGGGTATCTTCGGATTCTTTCCTTTCAGGGTTTCAGCGCTGCTGGCGACTTTGCATCTGGCTTGGC
The DNA here is from genome assembly GCA_030045935.1 of Candidatus Sulfotelmatobacter sp. GTDB lineage: Bacteria > Acidobacteriota > Terriglobia > Terriglobales > Acidobacteriaceae > Sulfotelmatobacter. The sequence continues at coordinate 4,213 of JASIEN010000402.1, read as the reverse complement.
GGAATTGGAAAAGGCGCTGGACACGATCTTTTCAGATCCCAGTTTGAAGGCGCTGGTGATAGACGTCCGCATCAACAGCGGTGGCGCCGATCCCCTCGGCCTGACGATTGCGTCCCGGCTGACGGCGGATGAGTATTTGGCGTACACCAAAGCTGCTCGCGCCGATCCCGTGGATCGCAACAAATGGACGCCCGGCGATCCGAGTGTTGTCAAGCCAAGCGCACGGCCGGGTTTTCGTGGGCCTGTGGTGGAATTGATTGGTCCCAGCACGAGAAGCGCCGGGGAAACCTTCACCCAGGCACTGATGGGGCGGTCGCCGCATGTCACACGCATCGGCGAGAACACGCAGGGACTGTTCTCTGACACTTTGGACCGCAATCTTCCGAATGGATGGGAGTTTGGCTTGCCCAATGAAGTTTTTTTTACTCCGGACGGGAGAGCATTTGATGTGTCTGGCATTCCGCCCGACATTATTGTGCCCGTGTTCGCCGACGATGACATCGCGGCGGGAAGAGATCCGGCCATGGCAAAGGCCCTGGAGATACTCGGACAACGATAACTGGCGCTATCAGCGTTTACACTCAAAATCTCCAGTGGCTGAGCTTCGGCGTCACTCTGATGATACCCGCTCACAGTTACCACCGTAATCGCCGCGACTGATCCGCGGACGATACCATGATCGATGCCACTCCCCCGCAGACGTGTCACTCAGCGAGAAAAACAGGGTGGAGACCGCCTCTAACAAAAAATTTGGCCGCTACGAAATTCTTGCTGAACTGGGGCGCGGCGCCATGGGGATCGTGTATAAAGCACACGATCCGCAGATCGGCCGTCTGGTCGCGCTGAAAACCATCCTGCTGCAGGGCGAAGATCCCGAAAAAGAAGAGCAATTCCGCAAACGGTTTCTATGTGAGGCGCAAGCCGCGGGCCGTTTGCAACATCCTGGTCTGATCGCGATTTACGACGCCGGCGAAGAGGAGCGGACACAAGATCCTTACCTCGTACTTGAGTTTGTGAGCGGCGAATCGCTGAACAAGATTCTCGCGCGCGAGAAAAAGCTTCCTGTTGGGCGCGCCCTGCAACTGGGTGAAGAAATTGCCGAGGCGCTCGATTATGCGCACGGGCAGGGCGTTGTGCACCGCGACATCAAGCCGGCGAACATCCTGATTAATGAAGAAGGCCGCGCCAAGATCGCCGATTATGGCATTGCGCAGCTCAACATCGCCAGCTTCTCGCTTCCCGGTCATGTGATGGGCACACCGGCCTATATGGCTCCGGAGCAGTTGAGCGGACAGGGAGTGGACGGCCGATCTGACATTTTCTCGCTCGGCGTTCTCATGTACGCCATGATCACCGGCCATTCCGCTTTTCATGGCAACAGCGCCACAACCATTTGTTTCAAAGTCGTGAACCGGGATCCGGTTCCCGCCAGCGCGTTTGATTTACATCTGCCCCGGGGGGTGGACGCGATCATTGCCCGAGCCATGGCGAAAGATCCCGCCAACCGCTATCAACGAGGCGCAGAACTGGCGGAAGAGCTCAGAAGCCTGCGAAGTGCGATCGAGCAAGGAGCGATGACGGGGATCACGACCTCATGGAATCTTGGCACGGGAACTAACTTGTACTCGTTGCCGTCTACCCGTACCGATACGGATTTGGCGCACGCCCGCCAGGTAGCTACTGCGCAGCTCAAGCCTTCGAGAATGAGAGACGTTTTGATTGGCGCAGGGCTTTTGCTGGCTTTGGTTTTACTCGCCTTCTCCAGCCGGCGCGGGATGTTTTTTGCGCCGGCAGCAGCGGTTCAGAATGCACCTCCGGCGCAGGACCATCCACCGACCAAGACACAGAATCCGGTGAAGGCGCAGGACGCAATTACAGCTCCTGCGAATGGCACCTCTACGGCCCCTCCGGCGAGCACGACGCCCGGCAATTCGAGTTCAAAGCAGTCACCGACTGCGAAGGTTCATACGGCGAAATTAAGCACTGCATCTGCCACGGCTTCGCCGGCGCGTCCCGCAGCGTCTTCTACGTTAGAACTTTCTGTCGACCATCAATTCAAACAGGCCACGCTGACCTTGTGGGTGGATGATGAACTGAAACTGACCCGCGTGCTGCACGGTGGCAGCCAGAAAAAGCTGGTCCTTTTCAAAACTACGCATGGAGCAGAATCGGAAAGCCTTCAGATTCCGTCAGGCAACCACCAGATTCGCGTGCGTGCTCAATCTTCCGACCAGACGGTTGATCTGTCGAGAATGATCACGGGTGATTTTTCTGCCGGAGAAGACAAGACACTGCAAGTCACGTTCGAGAAGCACAACTCTGTGATGCGGCTGGCGTGGCAGTAGCGCAAGCGCACCGTCTTTCCTTATCGACTCAACCACGCCCATCCAGGGCATGAGCCGCTCCACAGCGTTTGCCCTGGCAGATCTGAATCGCTTTTTCACGCACAATTAATAACTCCGTAACATTAGCGGCCAATACTGTCCGAGCGGAGGACTTATGAAAACGAACAGGTTACTCTTGGCAGGAATGATGGCAGCGCTTGTGCTGGGGTTCACGCCGGCAACGTCTGCGCAAAATAGCTCGGTCGGCACGAGCAAAATCAAGCACGTTTTATTGTTGAGCATCGATGGCATGCACGCGGTCGATTTTTATAACTGCTCGCATGGGCTTCCCGGTGTGAATAGCGGAAGTCCGTATTGTCCGAATCTGGCGACACTGAGCCAGACGGCAATCAACTACGTGAATACGGAGTCTTCCAAGCCTTCCGATTCCTTTCCCGGAATGGCGGCGCTGGCTTCTGGCGGCACGCCGAAAACGACCGGGCTTTACTACGACGTGGCCTATGATCGTTCGCTCGATGCGCCTGCGCAGACCACGGGCACAGGCCTGGGTGCTGGTCCATGCAAAGCTTACGAGCCTCCGACCGGAACCACTACAGATTTCGACCAAGGGGTCGATTACAACGACAACCTGTTGAATGGCGGTGCGCCGGGAGCGGGACTGACTGAAGGCGGGATCGCTTCCATCGACCCTCAACATTTAGAACGCGATCCGGCCAACGGATGCGCGCCGGTCTACCCCTGGAATTTTATTCGCATCAATACGGCCTTTGGCGTGATTCATGCCGCCGGCGGATACACAGCCTGGATCGATAAGCATCCCTCATATTCGTTCGTGGGCGGCCCGGGAGGTAACGGCCTCGACGACTATTATTCACCGGAAGTCGACTCAACAGTGGTGCCGCTGCCCGGCGTAAGAACGCTGGATGGCGCCGCGTGTGATCCGATCCGGGACACGCTCGGCACCTCTGCGTGGAACGCGAGCTTTAAGAATATCCAGTGTATGACGCGATAAAGGTGTATGGGCTGGAGAATCAGATTGCAGGTAAAACACACTCCGGCGCTCCCGCGGTTGTTCCCGCAATTTTCGGCATGAACTTTCAATCTGTATACGTTGGAGAATCGGTCTATGAAGCCGGCGTAGGCGGGGGTGGGTACAAGGATGCGGCGGCGACTCCCAGTGCTGAGCTGCTGAACGAAATCGAATACGTCGATACTTGCATTGGCAGCATCGTCGCTGCCCTCCAGTCCGCAGGAATTTACAATGACACGCTGGTCATAGTCACGGCCAAGCACGGAGACTCGCCCATCGATCCTACCCGCTACGTCGCCGATGGAACCGACACGCCGGCGACTCTGCTGGGCGATCTGATTCCCTATTCCGAATCACCGCTGAACTCCACGGGTATTGGCGCGACAGAAGACGACGTCTCGGTACTGTGGTTGAAAAAAGGCGTGAATGTAAAGACAGCTGTCGCCATCCTGGAAGGGGATGCGGCCGAAATCGGCATGGGCGAGATTTTTTATGGCCCAACGATCGCGCTGAACTACAACGTCGGCGGTTGGGAAGTCGGCGACGATCCTCGCACGCCCGACATTATTGTCGCGCCCAATATCGGGGTCACGTACTCAAGCAGCACGACGATGATCGGCGACCATGGCGGATTCGCACATGACGATACGAATGTAATCATGATGGTGGCAAATCCCAGCTTCACGGCTCAGACCGTAGCAAGCGCGGCGACAACCCGCCAGGTGGCGCCGACAATGGTGCAAGCGCTGGGACTGAATCCGGCGCTGCTGGATGCCGTGCAGCAGGAAGGGACGCAGGTTCTGGCCGAGGTTGCGGCGCAACTGGGGAAATAGATTTA
>JASIEN010000401.1 GCA_030045935.1 Candidatus Sulfotelmatobacter sp. | reverse complement strand
GCGAAACCCAACACCTGGCAAGCTTCCAGAATGGGCAGCAAATCCTCCACGTTCATGATCAGATCCTCGGAGAGGCGAAAAAGATCTTCGTGCCCGCCACGATCTTCCAGAAGCTCCAGCAGGCCGGCGATTCCGCCCACGCGCGCGTGAGGTAGAATCTGGTATTTGCTGGCACGAACCGGCGGCTTTCCTCTTTTCAACCCACCAGCCGGCAGAACGATCTCGCCGCTGCTATCGGGATCGGGCAGAGCGTGCTCGACATCGGGTTCGGTCATCACCTTGTAGATGTAATCCACAAGCTCCATAAATTTAGGCGACTTGCGGTCGCGGGGATGAGGCAGCCTGACCTTAATGTCGGACCGTATGCGTGCCGGATTGCGCCCCAGGATTACGATTCGATCGGCCATCATAACGGCCTCTTCTATGTTGTGAGTAACGATGAAGATGGCGCTTGTCGGCATCTTCTTGTTGAGCCACAGCTCCAGGAGTTCACCGCGAAGATTTTCCGCCGTGAGCACGTCCAGCGCGGAAAATGGCTCATCCATGAAAAGCACCTCGGGCTCCACCACGAGGGCTCGGGCAAAACCGACGCGCTGCTTCATCCCGCCCGAAAGCTCCTTGGGATAAGCCGTCTCGAAACCATCGAGGCCGACGGTGTCGAGCGTGCGTAGGGCTCGTTTGCGGCGTTCAACCGCGTTAACGCCGCGTGCCTCGAGCGGAGCTTCCACGTTTTCCAGCACCGTGAGCCAGGGAAACAGGGCAAAGCTCTGAAACACGATCGCCACATTCGGCGACTGACCATTCATCGGCTTGCCGTGCCAGAACAGCGCGCCAGAGGTAGGTTGCGACAATCCACTTAGAATGCGTAGGAGCGTTGACTTGCCGCATCCCGAAGCGCCGAGCACGGCGATAATCTTCCCCGGCTCGATCACAAAGTCGGTCAGGCCGATGACCTGTATGCGTGTGCCGTCGGGCTGAGGATACGACTTCTCGATCGCCCGCGCTTCAATGATGGGTTCAGCCGCCATGTTGAGTCCCAGTAAGTTCTATACACGACTGCGCCGCAGTTTGTGAACCCTCATCTGTTTTCAGGGAATGCTCGGGTCTTGCCGGGAGGAAAAAACTATCGGCCCACGTGGAACCCGGCAACGAGGCAAATGCCGAAGAAGATCGCGTAACCAAGTTCCGTCCAGCCCAGTCGACGCACAACCAGCGACTTCTGCTTTTCAAGAAACCATGCTGTGCCGCGAAAAAGTAAAGGCAGGAATGCTGCCGCCGCCAGCCATGGCAGCAGCCGAAGACGCCAGGCGAAAATCAAAGCAATTACCAGCAACACTTCGCCAACAAGAAAGCTTCGTCCGCGCTCAAATTTCTGCGTCCACCCGTTCAACCGAGCAGAATGAATGCGGAGTTGTACAAAGTGGATCTGATCCACGGCAAACATGGAGTTCGCCACCCACAATGCCCAAGCTTCACGATTCAGTGCTCCGGTGACAATGTAATAGGCAGCTGGCGCAGTGATCGTCAGGCCCATGGTGCCGATAATTTGGGAAAGCATTCGCGTGCGCCGGCTGAGGTTTCGCAAGAGAGCCTGCACGATGAAAGCAAGCATGGCAAATGCTCCCAACAGCAGGAGCTCCCGGTTTCGGCCATTCCAAAAGAGCCATGCCAAAGCGAAGCCGGAGACTGCAACCAGACAAAAAATCACTTTGAATACGAGCCGGCGCTCCCTCGGGGTTTGGGCGCGAATCACGCCGTTGCCGTACCAACTTTCGACTGGTGTCCTGAGCCAAAACAGAGCAACGGCGGCAACAGCAAGGATGATCAGAGAAAGGAAATTTCCACCTTCAAGAAGTCCCACCGCACCACCTGTGGCCAGGGGAACCAGAAGAAGCCCCCAGGCTCCGTGCTCGCGTGGAGTAATGAGCGCATTTATTCGTGCGTCGGAGGAAGCGGCGAATTGGCTCGCGCGCGACGCCACTTTCGGCCTCAGCTCCTCGCTCCGGCTGGCGTGGGCGAGTCCTGTTCATGCGAATGTTTTGACGCAGGGTTTCCGGCACCCGGCTCATACACGCAGAATGGTTCTTCGTCGAGGTAACTTCCGGTAGCGGCAAAGGCGCGGGCGCGGCAGCCCATGCAGACGTTACGGAATTCGCAGCAGCCGCATTTGCCGGTGAGATTGTTGACGTCGCGCAGTTCATTGAATACGACTGCGTCGTTCCAGATGTCCGCAAAAGACTGCTTCTTCAGGTCTCCCGCTAAAGCCGGCAGATATCCGCACGGATAGACTTCTCCCTGATGCGAGATAAAGCACACCGCCGTGCCAGCCAGGCAGCCCTTCGTCATCGCGTTCATGTCCGAGGGATGAGCACCGGGATGTCCAACTGGCCGGCCGATTCCATGCGGCTTCAACTCGATTCCGGTGGAACCGGGCATAGTCATCTCGGTGGGTCCGATGTCCGGTGCTGTCGGTGATCCCAGAGGACCTCGGCTTGGAGAGCTCGAGGCTGCTGGAATTGCCCCTTGAATCTGAACTGCGGCCCGGCGCTCGGCAGCGCGTCGCTGCCGCACCACGCGGAAGTAGTGTGGGGCGCAAGTGGCTTTCAGTTCGATGTCGCCAGCCAACGACTGATCATAAAACCAGTTCAAAATTCTCTCGTACTCTTCGGGAGGAACCATCTGCTCAGCGGCAATGTCAACGCCGCACCCGACGGGAACCAGCAGGAATGTGTGCAGAGCGTCGGCTTGCAGCGATCGTGCCAGTTCGAGTACCGCGGGAAGCTGGTGAGCGTTGTGCCGGGCAATCGTGGTGTTGATCTGCACCGACATCCCGAGATCTTTCAGGTTGCGGAAGCCGATAATAGCAGCGTCAAATGCGCCCGGAATTCCGCGAAAAGCATCGTGCGTGGGCGCATCGGCGCCGTCCAGACTAATGGCTACGCGCTTCACGCCGGAGTCCACAATTTTCTGCGCGACCGGCTTCGTCACCAGCGTGCCGTTTGTCGCCAGCGCTACCCGAAGGCCTTTTTCAGTTCCGTAGCGGGCGAGTTCGAAGATATCCGAGCGGAACAGCGGCTCGCCGCCACTCAGCACGAGAATCGGATGAGAGATCTCTGCAATTTGATCGATGATGTGTTTTGCAGCACTCGTGGGCAGATCCGTGGGAGAACTCAGTTCAGTCGCGCTGGCGCGGCAATGAATGCATCGAAGATTGCAGCCCTTGGTGAGCTCCCAGAAAATCAGCCGCGGTTTATTTTGATTGTTGTGTTGTGGATGTCCGTTACCGTTCGATGAAGCCATTGCGGCCTCCTGGCCCATTTTAGCTATGTGTAGCTAACCCCAATGTCACGATATAAGCGGGGGCTTAGACGGGCGGTGACTATGGTCACGGAAAATTGTGACGGCGATCACCAGCGACGAAGATGCCTGGAATGTTGGGGATACGCGGGCTACGGCAGCATCGCTGGCGCGCCGCCGATGCTTACGAAACTCCGTGTTCGTTAAGATATTTCGAATATTTCTGGTCGGTTTTGCGAATGTGGTTGGCTAGCCATTCGTTGAGAAACATTCCCACCGAAACCGACAGGTTGAGTTTGCCTTCTGCAATCTCCTGTTCAAACTTTTGGATCCGGTTGATGAAAGCCTGGTGCTCCGCCCGATGCGCACTCAAATCCGGGTAATTCGTCTTTGCAAGTTGTGCTTCTTCTGCCGAAAAGTGGAACTTTGTATACTCGCCAAGCTTCTTCACCGTCTCCTGGATTTTCTCTTTTCCTTTGCCCGCCAGCATGGCTTCATGCAACTCGTTGATCATGGCAAACAGCTTCTTGTGGTCTTCATCGTACCGCTGCACCTTCACGCTATAAGAGGGTTCCCATGTCACCAAAGCCATCGTCATCTCCAATCTACGGTACGGATTTGAGGATCATCGAGAGCTATCGGCGGAACGATGCAGAACTTTAAGTGGAAGACGCCGAATGGCGCACCGGTGCTGAGAAGCAGACTTGTGGTTCTGCTTCAGTGTGGTTGCCGGAAACAAGTGCTCCGGCAAAACATCAATTGTTGGCCAATTCGCGCAGCGCCGCCTGATTGCGTATGACCAGCGTGGAACCGCGAGTGTTCAGGATCTGGTGTTTCTTCAGATCGGCGAGCAGGCGAGTGACCGTCTCGCGTGAGGTCCCGATCATCTGCGCGATCTCCTCGTGGGTAAGCCGCAGCTTTACGCGCGGTTCAGGTCTGGAAGCCTCCCCATTCTTGGAGCTCCATTCCAGCAGCAGCTTTGCCAGTTTTTCCGCAGCCGAGTGTGACAGGCCTAGACAGCGGATTTCGTTGCACACCGTGTGATACTTTTCGCTCAGGTGCTCCGCAACTTTGAAGCAAACCTGGATGTCATTCTTCAGAAAGCGCAGAAAATCCTCTCGCTTGACGAAGTTGATCTGGCAGGGATCGATGGTCTCGGCGGTCACTTCGTAAGGCCGGCCGGAAACGGTGGCGCTCAGGCCGAGCACTTCGCCGGCGTCGGCAATTTTCACAATCATGGTCTTGCCATTGGGAGCGCTGACCGACATCTTTACACTGCCCTTGCAGATGACGAAAATCCCGCGTGGCGCCTGCTTTTCCACAAACAAAATGGCGCCCTCAGGATAGGCCGTCGTGTATTTGATTTCTTCGAAAGCCTGCAACGCCGAAGGCTGCAAGTCGCAAAAGATGCGATCTGAGCGAAACTTGCAAGTCAGGCAGCTTTCGACAATTTCCAGTCCATAGGGTGAGTTCATGGGGACCACCTTCCTCCCATTCCTTTTCAGTGTCGTTTGCAACGATCCACTTGGCTGTGCCATGGGGCACGCGCAGATGTGACCTGCGTCACACAACTGCGCGTGACGGGCTGAATTTCAGGTAGTGGTCCGGCTTGAACTTTCCGCGTTCTCACATAGTGTCATCCCGAACGCCCGCGTTTCCACCAGCCGGGCGAGAGCCTGCCCTGAGCAAGTGAGCGCGGCGAACGGGGATCTCCGGCTGCACAATTCCGTGGGGCAGGAGATGCTTCGCCCCGGCTGAAAAGCGCCTGCGCTCAGGATGACGCCCGATTGTGCGGGTCGCTTTGTTTTCAAACTGAGCCACGACCGAGTTTCACGCCGGCTGGTCTAAGCCGTTCATTTTGCCGATGTGACGAAGATCACATCCTCATGTGACCGACTTGGCAGACGACATCGGCGCCCATCATCCATGCTTAATCATCGGCTCAGCTAAACAACAGCCAGCGGGGGAATAATGACCGCAAAACGCAAGATCAAGACCATGGACGCCAACGAGGCGGTGGCATATGTCGCTTACCGCGCCAACGAAGTGATCGCCATTTACCCGATCACTCCTTCTTCAAACATGGGCGAATGGGCCGACGAGTGGGCCTCGCAGGGCATACAAAACGTCTGGGGGACGGTGCCGCATGTCATTGAAATGCAAAGCGAGGGCGGCGCGGCGGGTGCGGTTCACGGGGCTCTACAGACAGGCGCGCTATCAACCACGTTTACCGCATCGCAGGGCCTGCTGTTGATGATCCCCAACATGAACAAAATTGCCGGGGAATTGACGCCAACAACGTTCCATATCTCGGCTCGCACCGTGGCCACGCACGCGCTCTCCATTTTCGGCGATCACAGTGACGTGATGTTCTGCCGCACCACGGGCTGGGCCATGCTCAGCTCCAATTCCGTGCAGGAAGCCATGGATATGGCCTTGATTGCGCACGCTTCATCTTTGGAGTCGCGTATTCCTTTCCTGCATTTCTTCGATGGCTTTCGCACTTCTCACGAAGTGAACAAGATCGAGATGCTGAGCGAAGACGACATGCGCGCCCTCATTGATATGGACCGCGTCTTCGAGCATCGCGGCCGTGCGCTGTCGCCGGACCACCCCATTTTGCGCGGGACGGCGCAAAACCCCGATGTTTTTTTTCAAATGCGCGAGCGCGCGAATTCCTTTTACGACGAATGCCCGGACAAGGTGCGCGCCGCGATGGAGAAATTCGCGCAGGTGGTCGGCCGTTCTTATCACCTGTTCGATTACATTGGCGCCCCGGATGCAGAACACGTGATCGTGATGATGGGATCAGGCGCAGAAGTCGCCCACGAAACAGTGGAACATCTGAATGCGCGAGGAGAAAAGCTCGGACTGCTGAAAGTGCGCTTGTACCGGCCGTTTTCGGTTAAAGATTTCATGGAAGCATTGCCGGCAAGCGTAAAGAGGATTTCAGTTCTGGACCGCACCAAGGAAGCGGGGGCAGTTGGCGAACCGCTGTACGTCGATGTGGTGAACGCACTGCACGAGGGGTTGAATCGAAATTACGGCAAGCTGAAGACAATGCCGTTCGTGATTGGCGGACGCTATGGATTATCGTCGAAGGAATTTACTCCTGCGATGGTCAAAGCGGTTTACGACAATCTCAAAGCGCAAAAACCAAAAGAACATTTCACGGTTGGCATTCTGGATGACGTAAGCCACACCAGCCTGTCGTACAACCCGGAATTTTCGACTGAACCGGACAACGTTGTGCGTGCGTTGTTTTATGGTTTGGGCGCGGATGGGACTGTCGGCGCGAACAAGAACTCGATCAAGATCATCGGCGAGAACACAGACAACTACGCCCAAGGGTACTTTGTTTACGACTCGAAAAAGTCAGGCGCGATGACGGTCTCGCACTTGCGCTTCGGCCCGCAACCGATCCGCTCGAGCTATCTGGTTTCGCAAGCGAATTTCGTGGCATGTCATCAATGGATTTTTCTCGAACGCTACGACATGCTGAGCGCACTGGTTGAGGGTGGAACTTTCCTGCTCAACAGCCCATTCGGTCCAAATGAGGTCTGGAATCATTTGCCGCGTGCAGTTCAGCAGCAGATCATCGCAAGGAAAGCGAAATTTTATGTGATCGACGCCTATCAGGTTGCGCGCGATACCGGTATGGGCAGCCGCATGAACACGATCTTGCAGGTCTGCTTCTTCGCGATCTCGAAGGTTCTACCGGGAGACCAGGCCATCGACGCGATTCGCAAATCCATCCGCGACACTTACGGCAAAAAAGGCGAAGAGATTGTCCAGAAAAACATGAAAGCGGTGGATGAAGCGCTGGCGCACCTGTTTGAAGTTAAAGTCCCCGCCAGCGTGACCAGCACGATCGAGATGCCCGCGCCGTTTTCCATCTTGGCGCCTGCTTTCGAGAGAGATGTTCTGGCCACGATGTACGCCGGGCGTGGCGATGAGCTTCCCGTGAGCGCATTTCCTGTCGACGGCACTTTCCCTACCGGCACAGCCAAATGGGAGAAGCGCAATCTGGCCCTGGAGATTCCCGCGTGGGATGAAAAGGTCTGCATTCAATGTGGCAAATGCGCCATGGTCTGCCCGCATGCTGTGATCCGCATGAAGGTGTACGACTCTAAAGAACTGGCAGGTGCTCCGGCCACCTTCAAATCCACCGACGCGCGCGACAAAGAATGGCAGGGGTTGAAATACACCATTCAGGTTGCACCGGAAGACTGCACGGGTTGCGGCATCTGTGTAGAAGTTTGTCCGGCAAAGAACAAGACGGAAACGCGGTTGAAGGCAATCAACATGGTGCCACAGCCGCCCCTGCGTGCTCCTGAAAGCGAGAACTGGAAGTTCTTCCTGAAAATTCCCGAACTCGACCGCCGAAACATCAAAGTCGCTAACATTCGCCAGCAGCAGATTCAGGAGCCATTGTTCGAGTTCTCCGGTGCTTGCACAGGCTGCGGCGAAACCCCTTACCTGAAACTGATGTCACAGTTATTTGGCGACCGCGCCGTGATCGCCAACGCGACCGGATGCTCTTCGATTTATGGTGGAAATCTTCCCACCACTCCGTGGGCCAAGAATGCGCAAGGGCGTGGCCCGGCGTGGTCGAATTCGTTATTCGAAGATAATGCCGAATTTGGCCTCGGATTCAGGCTCTCCATCGACAAGCAGACTGAATTTGCACGCGAATTGGTAAAGCGGTTGGCCAACACGATCGGCACAGAACTCGCGACTGCACTGACCGCCTTCCCGCAAAAGGACGAGGCCGATATTCATGAGCAGCGGCAGCGGGTTGAGCTGCTGAAAGAAAAACTGCGCGGCCTGAATTCTTCGGAGGCCCGGCAACTGCTCGCCATCGCCGATTTGCTGGTCAAGAAAAGCGTTTGGATCGTCGGGGGTGACGGCTGGGCTTATGACATCGGCTACGGCGGCCTTGATCATGTGCTGGCCAGCGGCCGTAACGTCAACGTATTGGTGCTCGACACCGAGGTTTACTCCAACACCGGAGGCCAGGCTTCGAAATCCACTCCGCGAGCGGCGGTGGCGAAGTTTGCCGCCGGCGGCAAACCGGGTCCCAAGAAAGATCTCGGCCTCATTGCGATGAGCTACGGAAACATTTACGTCGCCAGTGTAGCCATGGGCGCGAAAGACGAGCACACCCTCAAAGCTTTCCTCGAAGCCGAGGCCTATGACGGGCCAAGCCTGATCATCGCCTACTCACACTGCATTGCCCATGGCATCAACATGACAACCGGCATGTCCGATCAGAAAGCGGCAGTAGACTCCGGTCAGTGGCTGCTCTACCGCTATAATCCCGAGCGCGCCGCGGCGGGTGAAAATCCTCTGATTCTTGACTCGCGGGCTCCTACGCGCAAGGTGCAGGACTTCATGAACATGGAAACGCGTTTCAAGATGCTGCTGAAAAGCAAGCCGGAGGACGCCAAACATCTTTGGGAACAGGCGCAGCATGATACGGAAACTCGATACCGGTTGTACGAATATCTGGCGCAGCGCAAGAACGGCAAGGAGCTGGCCAAGGCGGTCGCAGAAACCACATCGGCGGCAACCAAATAACCATTAGGCACAGTATCGCGGAGGCCACTGAGAAAACCACGCACAACGGAGGAGATAACATGATCGACCTCAGCACCAAATATTTGGGATTACGGCTGCGTACTCCTCTTGTCGCTTCGGCATCGCCGCTGTCGCACGAAATCGACGGTATCTGCCGCCTGGAAGAGGCGGGAGCTTCGGCCGTTGTTCTCTATTCACTTTTCGAGGAGCAGTTGCGGCAGGAAGCTCTGGAACTGGATGACCGTCTGACTGCGGGAACCGAGAGCTTCGCCGAGGCAGCCTCATTCTTTCCCCAGCCGAACGAATTCCACACCGGGCCCGAGGCTTATCTCAACCACATCCGACGCGCGAAAGATGCCGTCTCCATTCCAATCGTTGCCAGCCTTAACGGCGCTTCGGTTGGCGGCTGGACCGAATATGCCCGTGAAATCGAGCAGGCCGGTGCGGACGCTGTGGAATGCAATATTTATTTTCTCGCTACCGATCCTCGCGTGTCCTCCAGCGAAATCGAGCAAAGATACATCGACATTCTCACTGCAGTGAGGTCTGCAGTAACAATTCCCGTCGCCCTGAAGATCAGCCCCTTCTTCAGTAACATGGCCAACATGGCGAAGCGCTGTGACGATGCCGGCGCCAACGGCCTGGTGCTTTTCAATCGCTTTTATCAGCCGGATATCAACCTGGAAGAGTTGGAAATCGAGCCCAACGTGCTGTTGAGCACGCCTCAGGATTTACGGCTGCCGCTGACGTGGATTGGAATTCTTTATGGGCGCGTGCGCGCGAGCCTGGCAGCCACCAGCGGCGTTCATGGTTCGCAGGACGTGGTCAAGTTGCTCATGGTGGGAGCAGATGTCACCATGCTGTGCTCCTCCCTGCTAAAAAATGGCATCGGCCACCTGCGTCACGTCGAAAAGGGACTGATCGACTGGATGGAGGAACACGAATACGACTCGGTGCAGCAGATGAAGGGCAGTATGAGCCAGTTGCGCTGCGCAGATCCGTCGGCATTTGAGCGGGCACAATATATGAAGGCGGTCAAGAGCGCGCACTACGTGGCGGTTTCGGGACGCGAGGCGTGGCGGATACTCACCGGGAGCTAAAACCGTCACTTTGCCGAGGAGCACACGCAGCGCCACACGCGAGATCCCTCGCCCCGCAGGTGAAAGCGCGGGGCCTCGGGATGCAGACGATTCTAATTGCCCTGGTTCAGTTCCGGCGAGACCTACTTCGTCTGCAACGACTCGACATACTTCGTCAGATTGGCAATTCGCTGCTGGACTTCGCTCTCATGCCCCTGGCTCATTCCCCGGAACAGTGATCCCCACACCGGCATATCTTTGGTGCCGTGGGCAGGAACGTTGGCATCGCCACGGATCGCGGCCGAAACTTTCAGGCTGGGATATTTTCCGCCGTTGTTCTTGCTCAATGCCGTGAGATCCGTGGGCATAGTCTTCAAGGCGCTCGCCGCCGGGCCGTTACCTTTGCCATCCGTGCCATGGCAGACAGCACAATAGGAATCGTACATTTCCTTGCCGGACGCGGCCGATGTCGCTTGTATCGCGGTGTGTTTTATGACCTTTCCCTGCTCGGGCGTTTGATCCTGCGCTACTGCCGCGCAGCTTGACAACATGAGTGCAGCAACAATCAAGCTCAACTTGTTCATGGACATGATGTTCTCCTTGTAGACCATATCGTCGCTATCGGAGTTTCCACGTCTCGCCGCTTTTACGAGACGAGGAATTCCAAAAAGCCGTCACCAGATCGCGGGCTTTCGCCTTACGAGCCAGCGCCCCGCGGCCGGAGTACGACCTGCTGAGTTCGCTTGCCCGCGGGCTACTGTATGGTCAACTTCTAATGATTAGTGAAGTGGACGATAGCACGCTATGACCCGAGTCACAGGAATTTGTGTTGCAGAACACAACACTGTAGTGCCTGGACAGGGCGAGGTTTCCGCTTAATTGCCGCGGTTCCGCCCCGGGAATTGACCTTGTTGTGCCCACCCTCACCTAGATCGGTGATTCCCATCACATCCCCCTGCCCATCGTGAACGCCATACTGGCAACGACCTTTCGGAAGTGTTCCATCACTTCTATCAGGCGCACTTCTTAATTAAGCGTGGGGGCCTTGTGACAAAAGGAAGGGTTTCAATTGTCGCCGAGCGCTGCAAGTCTTGCGGCTTCTGCATCGAGTTCTGTCCCAGCCATGTGCTGGCGTTTTCTTCGGCATTCAACGCCAAGGGTTATCACGTGCCGCACGTGGTACACCCGGAAAAGTGCAGCGGTTGCGACCTGTGCGGCATGTACTGTCCCGATTTCGCGATCTACGGCAAGAAGAATGCAGACGGAGGCAAGAAATGAAAGCCGATCCACGTGGCGTTCTTACCGGCGAGCACTTTATCGATGGCGATCACGCCTGCTGCGAAGGCGCGTTGGCAGCGGGAGCACGTTTTGCGGCCGGATATCCAATTACACCTTCCACTGAAGTAGTCGAACGCTTCGCCGCACGAGTGCCCACCGTCGGCGGAACCTTCATTCAGATGGAAGACGAACTGGCCGCCTCGATCACACTGCAAGGCGGGGTGTGGGCTGGGGCCAAAGCATTTACTGTGACCTCTGGCCCTGGCTTCTCGTTAATGATGGAGCACATCGGCTACGCCGCCATGACGGAAACGCCCTGCGTGTTTGTCGATGTGCAGCGTGGAGGCCCATCGACCGGCTTGCCAACGCTACCCGCACAAGCAGATATGATGCAGGCACGCTGGGGATCGCACGGCGACTACGCCGTCATTGCTCTCTGCCCGAATTCTCCGCAGGAATGCTTCGATCTGACCATCAAGGCCTTCAACTTGTCCGAAGAATTTCGCGTGCCCGTAATGTTCATGATGGACGAGGTCGTCGGGCATATGACTGAGAAAGTTGTGATCCCGCCGGCCGACCAGATTGAAATCGTTCCGCGCAAGCATACGAAGGAATCGGTCGAAGAATTTCAGCCATACAAGACCAACGGCGACTTGGTTCCTGAAATCGCCCACGCAGGCGAGGGCTACAGATTTCATGTCACCGGACTGACCCACGACGAGCGCGGCTATCCCAACATGACGCCGCAGACTCAGGACAAGCTGGTACGGCGGTTGCAAAACAAAATTACCTCGGCTGCCGACCGCATTGCCATGTTTGAAGAAGCGCATTTGAAGGATGCTGATGTCGTCGTGGTTTCTTATGGAATCACTTCGCGTGTGGCGCAGCGCGCGATCGACACAGCGCGCGAGCAAGGTCTGCGCGTGGGCAAGTTGCGGCTCATTACCGCCTGGCCGTTCCCCGAGAAGAAAATTCGGCAGCTCGCAGGCAGGGTCAAAGCATTCGTCGTGCCCGAGTTGAATCTGGGGCAGATGGCGCTGGAAGTTGAGCGTGCGGCGGCTGGCCGGGCAAAGACATTTTCTCTAACCCACGCGGGCGGCGGCGTACATCGTCCCGAAGACATTCTGAAAGTGATCGTGGAGGCGAGCCGATGAGCACCGATCTGAATACTGATCTGCTAAATAACGATCTGCTGAATACTGATCTGCCGGATGATGACTTGGTGAATCCGGTCGAGCCGTTTCTGCGCACTGACCGCATGCCTCACATCTGGTGCCCGGGGTGCGGCATCGGTACCACGGTTAACTGCTTTGCGCGGGCCCTGATTGAATCGAAAATCGATCTGCAATCGCTGGCTTTGGTCTCCGGCATCGGCTGCACGGGCCGCGTTGCCGGATATGTGGCGCTCGATTCTTTCCATACCACGCACGGACGCGCGATTCCGTTTGCCACCGGGCTGAAACTGGCCAATCCGAAGCTCAACGTCGTCGTCTACTCCGGCGATGGGGATCTCTCTGCCATCGGCGGCAATCATCTGATTCACGCCGCGCGTCGCAATATCGATCTCAAAGTCATTTGCGTGAACAATCTGATTTATGCCATGACGGGCGGACAAACGGCACCGACCACGCCCGATCATGCAACGACGTCGACAAATCCGTACGGAACATTTGAGCCGTCGTTCAATCTGCCGCACCTGGTGGAAGCAGCCGGTGCAGTCTACGTCGCGCGCTGGACGACTTTCCACGTGCGCCAGCTGGCGCGCGCCATCGGCGAAGCATTCCAAAAGAAGGGATTCTCGTTTATCGAGGTGATTTCGCCCTGCCCAACCCTGTATCAGCGGCGCAACAAGTTAGGCGACAGCCTGGATACGATGAAGTATTACAAGGCAAAGAGCAAAGTGAAGAACGGCGCGCCCACCAGCGAAGTCGGGCTCACCATCAGTGGAGAGATCATCGTGGGCAAGTTTGTCGATCGCGAGCGGCCCGACTATCAATCGATGATGCGCGCACAGTACGTTGACTCGCTCGGCGACAGATTCGTGGAACCCATGGAGGCGGAGGTATGCAGCTGACGGAAATTCGCATCGCAGGCTTCGGCGGACAGGGAGTGATCCTCTCGGCTATGGTACTGGGCAAGGCGGCTTCGATTTTCGAGAAGGGATACGCCACGGTCACGCAGAATTTTGGGCCCGAGGCGCGCGGCGGCGCCTGCAGCGCGCAGCTCATCATTTCTGACGCGCCAGTCGCTTATCCTTACGTCACCCAGCCCGACATCATGGTCGTGATGTCGCAGGAGGCCTACAACCGCTTCGCACCAGAGTTGAAAGATGGCGGCACATTGATCGTTGAGCAGGATCTGGTGCGCGTGACCGGACTTGATAAGAAAAAAGAGATCAAAGTTTACGGAATTCCCGCAACCCGCATTGCCGAGGGACTCGGAAAAAAGATGGTCTTGAATTCAGTGATGGTGGGGTTCTTTACCGCGCTGACGGGCTTGCTCGATCCAGACGCAGTCCGCAAAGCTGTGGCAGATTCAGTGCCATCGAATTTTCGCGAGCTCAATTTACAAGCATTCGACAAGGGATTCGAATGCGGGTCGACTGCAGCGCCGGACAACGTTGAAGCGCAGCTTGAGGCGGAGACGGTTACAGAGGGCTAAGCTCGATCTAGTCAACCCTGAAATTCGGCCGGAGCGGCGGGGCTTAGAATCTGTCTCGTAAAAGGATTCGTGGAAGGGCACGACTTCAGTCGTGCCAATGCGGACGCTAAAAGATGTGGGCTTTAGCCCCTGATGCAAGCAAAGGTCAGCAACCGAAGCGCGGCCTTACTGCTTGAACAAACTCTGCATGTAGCGGTCGTTGTATATATTCGTCGTATTCTGCACAAACTCCAGCACCCTGTACATTTTCTCGCGCGTTTCGCGGCTCATCTCTTTGAATTTCACCGCTACGCCGGATCCAGGATGAATTCTGGCAATCGTACCTTCGGCCGTGAGCGTACCGTCATCGATGGAGAATACCAGCTTAAGGTTAGTCTCCGGTGCCAGAATGGCGCTCGTCTCCACATAGCACCCCCCCAGACTGATATCGATCATATTTCCAAAAATTGTTTCTCCTCCCGGCTGCGGATGCAGTTCGATGGTAAGCCGGCACTTCATGCGCGTGTGCAACCGCTGGTCCTTCTGCGACGGCTGCTTCTGCTTTTCCAGATACATGCGGCGGTCGGCCTGCGTCAGCAATTGCTCCGCATCACTGCTGTCCACGGGAGAAATCGCTACGCCTACGCTCAGCGACAAAATTTCCTCGCCACAAACCTCGAATCCCGCCTGCCGTGCCAGCGGACGAATCTGTTCCACTTTCTTGGCGGCGGCATCCGCCGGCAGACCCGGAGCGATGATCACGAACTCGTCTCCACCCATACGCGCCACGTAGTCGTACTCGCGGCAACTGTCTTTCAGCGCCTGCGCGAAGAGCCGCAGCACGCGATTACCCTCAAGGTGTCCGAAACGGTCGTTGATTTTCTTGAAGCCGTTCATATCACAGACCATCACGGCAAGCGGCAGATTGTCGCGCTTGCAGCGCGCCAGTTCGCGGTCGAGCTGCAGGAAAAGCGAACGCGCATTGGGCAAGCCGGTGAGATAATCGGTAGTGGCGGAGCTTTCCGCCTGTTCATATTTGAGTGCGTTCTCAATGGCCAGCGCCATCTTGCCGCTTACGGCCAGCAGAATTCTTAAATGGTCTGAGGTAAAGGCGTCCCTGTCACTTCGATAGAGCGCCAAAACTCCGGTGATGCCGCTTACTCCCTCCAATGGCACCGCCAGCGCCGACCGCAGCGTGCTGAACTTTGCGGGATCGTTCAAGTACCCCGGTTCGACCGAGGGATTCCCGTTCACAATTGGTTTTTTGTTCTGCGCAACCCAACCTGAAAGCCCCTGGCCCACGGGGATTCGCAAAGAAGAAAAGAGACGGTAATTGTCGCCGTTCACATACTCCGGCACAAGCATGCTGTCGCGCAGAACATAAATGGCAATCGAATCGTAAGGAACCATCGGCTTCAGCTTCACTGAAAAGACCGATAGTGTCTCACCCAAGCTCAGCGAGGCTCCAAGATCCTGGCTTAGCTCGAACAGAGCTTGTGCCTCCTGCCGCGCAGCCGCAATCGACGCCAGGAATGTAGCTTCGCGGCCCGGCAAGTCGACCACTGCAGCCTTCTCAAAACCTGCCGCCGGCGCAATACCACGTTCAATCTTAAGGTTGCTGGGCAGGCCCAGCCCGCTATCGTGGGAAGACTGCGCCATTGCCAACCTCTCAAGCTGTCGATATCTCTTCTGGAGAACATCAACCACTTTCGGGTCGAAGGATTTTCCCGATTCCTCCGTGAGGCGCTTCATTACTTCGTCCAGAGGCACGCCGCGGCGATACTGCCGGTCCGAGGCAAGCGCATCCAGATAATCGACGGCCGAAAGAATGCGTGCTCCCATCGGAATTTCTTCCGCCTTCAATCCATAGGGATAACCCGAGCCGTCCCATTTTTCATGGTGCGCCCGCACAATCGGTACAACCGGATAGGGAAACCGCACCCGCTCCAGAATTTCCGCCCCCACCACGGTGTGAATCTTCATCTTCTCGAACTCTTCCGGCGTCAATCTTCCCGGCTTCGAGATAATGTGCTCCGGCACGGCCAACTTGCCGATATCGTGAAGTAGCGCGGCCGCATGAAGGGCCTCCAGATCATTGCCTTTCATGCCTAGCTCTTTTGCCACCTCGATGGCATAAACCCGGACTCGTTGCAGGTGTTCGTGTGTGGTCTGGTCCTTTGCCTCAATCGCCAGCGCCAACGCCTCGATCGTTCTTAGATGCAGGTCGGCAATTTCTTCCACATGGCGCTTCTCATCCTCGAGTTTCCCCAGATAGAGGCGGTATGACCCGTAGATGAGATACATGGCTGGAACGAAGAGCAGCGAAGTTTCCCAGTTGAACTCGCGGTTAAACCAGCCGATCGCACCCGCGATGCCCGCTCCCACCAGGTAGTAGGGAAACGACCAGAAATAGCAGTCAACCAGAATGCTGCGCAGCGACTTCGCCTCACTGACCGAAATAACAATCGCCACGCACCCGGCATTGACAAGGAAATACGTAGCAGCCGCAACACATAGAGTCAACGGCCGGTTATTGACAAACTCCAGTACAAGCGCATTGTGGTAAACCACATACGCCAGGGCGGTCGAAAGCGATGCCGTGCAAAGGTTGAACGTCAACTGAATCGCGCCCGGGCGCTGCTGATACAAATTCTGGGCCAGCATCGAAACCGCTGCCAAAGTCACCGCTTCGCTGTAGCTCAACTCGGCTACGGCCACCAGAACGAAGAGGAAATTGACCGAGAGAGTGCCGGTTATGCCAGGCAAACTTACCCGCAGCCGGGACGCCAGAATCGCGACCCCTAGATAGCAGATAAATTCGGCAATGTTTTTGCTGTTCTGGTAAATGGCAGCCTGTAACAGCGATGCCATTCCCGCAAGGACGACCAGACCGACAAAGATCCGTCCGCCGACGGGCAAGGTTCTCCACGAGTGTGTGCTGGCCGACATTTGCTCCGCGAGGACACGCCCGTCGCTCATGTCGCCCAGCGAACGAGGGTTCCCCTTGATCGAGAATAAACAGCCAACCGCTTCATTAACAATGATTTATGGCGCAGACCCTAAACTTCGGTAATTCTCAGTAACGCCTCAGAACCCCTTGATTTGAGCCAGTTTCAGCGGCACTGAATCAGTAAATCCCTGTATGGGAAGCGCAAATTGCATGTAGCATGCTTGGGTGGTGAGCACACCTCTTCTGGACGACCGCATCCGGGAACTGTGCGCAAAGGTGATCGCCGCGAACGATTCTGAGCTGGATTTAGCGATTGCGGAACTCAATAATGCTCTCCGGCAGCATAGCCAGCAGCTTCGGAAAATGGCAGCGGAAAAGTTGTCGCCCAAAGGCCATTCGCCCAGGGGCGAATTCTGAAATTAGTGCTCGTAGCCTCCACTCTCGACCGGAACTTTGCCCCGGAACATGCGATAAACAATTACAAAATACGTTAACGCGAGCAGCATTCCAAAGCCCCACCAGGCCAGTCCCACATGCAAAGTGTGCGGGCCTGACAATGCGTGATCGATAGTGATGTCATATTGCGCTCCGGTTGTTGCAGGCAGTAGCCGGGGATACAGCCCGATCGCCGCTCCGGCCATCATGATGCTGAGATAGACGCACGAGCAGCCGAAAGCTTTGCGATCCTCCGCTTTGCGGCAGAAATGGATCATTCCCAGCAATGAAAGGAAAACGATCACAGGGACGGCGAATGTAAGAGGGTATTTCCGATAATTGTCGAGAGTGTCAGGCCGGGCAATCACCGAAGCGGGCAGACTGATTATGGTCAACGCAAACAGCGCGATCCAAAGAACGCGGCCTGTTGCCCTCGCCCGCTGCTGCAACTCGCCTTCGGTTTTTACGGCGAGATAGAGAGCTCCGTGTTCCGCCAGAGCCACCAGGGCAACCACTCCTCCGATGACCGTATACCAGTCGAGAATTCCTGGCTGCGGACCGACGCGCCAGTCAGTCCAAAGCGGAAGAAAGAAGTAACCGTCGGCGCCCAGCGGAACTCCACGGATCACGTTCGCCAGCGCTGCTCCGTAAAAAACGGCGAGCAGTGCACTGGAAATGAAAAAGACGCCGTCGAAAAAAGCTCTCCACACGCCGTTATTGATTTTCATTCGCAGCTCGATCGCCGCCGCGCGACCGATCAGCAACCAGAGCACGATCATGAGGGCCAGATAGAATCCACTGAACGCTGATGCGTAAAGCAGCGGAAACGCGAAGTAAAGTGTGCCTCCGCTCGCCAACAGCCAGACTTCATTTCCGTCCCAGACGGGGCCAATGCTGTGCAGAGTGACCTGACGCTGTGGTTCAGTCTGGGCCACGAATAGGTGCAAAATACCAACTCCGATGTCGAAGCCATCGAGCACCACGTAGGCAACCAGCATGACCGCAACCACCCAGAACCATATGAATCCCATATTCGCTCCTCTAATCCGGAGTCACTGACGCAAATTCCTTCTCCGCTGCCGCAGGCACGGCAGGGCCCGCGTCGACGATTCGGTAGATAAGCACGATAAACAAGATCGAAAGCACGGTGTAGAGACCCATAAATCCCATCAGCGTAAACAGCGCATTCCCCGAAGAAACATATTTCGAATAGCCCTCCGGGACCCGAATCAGTCCGTAGACAACCCACGGCTGCCGCCCCAGTTCAGCCGTCAGCCAGCCGGCCGTATTTGCGATATACGGAAACGGAAAGCTCAACAGTAGCGGCCAAAGTATCCAGCGTGTGTGATACAGCTTTCCTTTCCAGAGAGACAACGCGGCAACGATCATGACGAACACAAAGTAAGTTCCCAGTCCGGCCATGATGTGATAGACGTAAAATAGCAGAGGCATCGGCTCGGGCCAGTCCTCGCGCGGAAATCGGTCCAGCCCTGTAACTTCTGCCTTGGTAGTGCCATAAATCAGAAAACTTAGAACGTCATTCACCGCGATGGGATTGTCGATCCGGCGCGCGACCTCGTCAGGTTGTCCGATCAGCACAATGGGTGCGCCCGTGCGTGAATTGAAGAGCCCCTCCATGGCCGCGATCGTTGCCGGCTGGTGTTTGGCCATGTAGCGGCCATGCAGATCGCCGGTGGGGAAAATTTGCGTGATTGAGGCAATTACTCCCGCAGTCACGCCGACCCGCAGAAAAATTCGCCCGTGATCTGCAAATCTGTTTTCCAGAACATAAAATGCTCCGGCTGCCGACATCACAAAAGCCGCTGTGATCACCGCCCCCGACATGTTGTGGGCATACTGCAACAATGCCCATGGATTGGTCAGCAACCCCCAGAAGCTGGTGACTTCATAAACTCCGTTGGGAAGTACGCGATAGGCGACGGGATGCTGCATCCACGCATTGGTGACAATGATGAAAAAGCCTGAAATCCACGAGCCGATAAAAACCAGCAGCGCGGAAGTCCAATGGCCCCAGGCCGACAAGCGTTTTTCTCCGAAAAGGAACAATCCCAGAAATGCCGACTCGAGGAAGAACGAAAATACTCCCTCCATCGCCAGCGGCTGGCCGATGACGCCCCCGGTAGTGCGCGCAAATTGCGACCAGTTGGTTCCGAACTGAAATTCCATGGGAATGCCGGTGACGACTCCCATAAGAAAATTGACCGCCAGCACCTTGGCCCAGAAGCGCGCCGCCTGGTTGTATCGCTCATCCTTGCTGCGAATCGCGGCTGTTTTCAGGGCAACAATCAGCAACGACAGACCCATTGTCAATTGAGGGAACAAATAGTGGAAGGTAATCGTGAAAGCAAAGTGAATGCGGTGCAGCAGTAGTGCGTCCATGCGAAACCTGCTCTTTCATTTCGATGTCACACAGTAAGAATGGGTTCCGTCAGTTCTGAAGCTCCAAAGCCGCGGTGATCGATTCTGAATTTTCATGCGTGCGGAAGGTGAAATGAAATTTCTTGAAAAGCCTTTCCATTCCCACGTTGTCGAACAACAACTCGGCCACCAGGCGGGAAAGTTTTTCTTTCTTCGCAACCTCTAGGCAACAGCGAAGCAATTCCGTCCCCACCCCCTGTTGCTGGTAGGGATCTGAAACCAGAACCGCAACTTCTGCCTCCTTCTCGGTATGCAGCTTATTCAGGCGCCCCACGCCAAGAATTTTATGGTTGCCAGTGGCGGGATCCTTGGCGTCGGCCACCAGCACGATTTCCCGGTCGTAACCTCCAAAGCAGATGCGCAGCAGCCGCTCATGATCGACGCGCTTGCCCAGGCTCATCGCGGAAAAGTAACGCAGATAGACCGTCCTTTCGGAAAGCGTTCCATGAAAATCAACCATCAGTGGCTCATCTTCCGGACGAATCGGCCGGATCGTCGCTTCCCTGCCATCTTTCATCCTCCACTGAGTTACATATTGCGACGGATAGGGACGAATGGCGGGTTTCGGCAACTGTTCCGGCTTCATCGATGGCGGATGCAGTACGACCCGCGCATCCAGTGCCAGCAGCCGCTCGGAGGAAGCGAGAAGCGGATTGATATCGATCTCCGCAATCCACGGTTGCTCGATCACGAGCTGACCGAAGCGGACCAACAAGCCCTCGAGCGCTGCCAGGTCAACCGGCTTGCGTCCGCGCACACCTTTCAGTGCGCGAAAAATGTGGGTCTGTTCCATCATGCGCTGCGCCAGCGTCGTGTTCAGCGGGGGCAGCGCGAGCGCGCGGTCCTGGTAAACCTCAACCAACTGACCGCCCGAGCCGAACAGCAGCACCGGCCCGAACTGGGGATCGATGCTGCTGCCGATGATCAACTCATACCCTTCCAGCCCTACCATAGGTTGTACCGTCACGCCGGCGAATTGGCTGCCGCCCACTTTCTCCGTCACCGACGATTGGATTGCGGCATACGCAGCCCGCACTGCATCTTCATCGCGCAGGTTCAGCTTGACTCCGCCCACGTCAGTTTTGTGGGTGATCGTCTGGGAAAGAACCTTCAGCACAACCGGAAATCCGATCTCCCGAGCCTGCGCTAGAGCCTCGTCCACATTGCGCGCGACGCGCGTCTCAACCGTAGGTATTCCGTAAACCGACAGAAGTTTCTTCGATTCAAACTCGTCGAGCAGCGTTCGCCCGGATGCACGCGCCTTATCGATGATGCCGCGCACCTGTTCCCGCGAAGCATTGTCGAGTTCCGGCCCTTCCGCCACGCTTGGGGTTTCGTAAAGGCTCCGCAGGTTGTAGGTATAGCGCCACATGTACGTAAACACGCGCGCCGCGGTATCGGGATAATTGAAGGTCGGCACTCCGGCTGCGTTCAGAATATTTATGCCCTCCGCCGTACTGACACCGCCCATCCAGCTCGCCAGCAACGGCTTGCCGGTGGAGCGCGCGTATGCTTTCAGCCGGGTTGCGACGTCGGAAGGATCGGTCATGCCTTGCGGGCACAAAATGGTGAGCAAGCCGTCACTGTTAGGATCTTTGGACGCGATCTCGAGGGCTTTTCCGTAGCGTTCAGAATCGGCATCGCCCAGCACGTCAATGGGATTGTTATGGCTCCAGTGCTCGGGCAAGAACTCGTTTAAGGCCTGCAAGCTGTGTTCGGAAAGCGGAGCCAGTTCGCCATGATTGGCTACCAAAGAATCAGCCGCCAGCACACCCGGACCCCCTGCGTTAGTGAGGATTGTAAGTCGAGGCCCGAGAGGCCGCGGCTGTTTGCCCAGGACCTCCGCCATGTAGAAAAGATCTGCGATGCTCTGCACACGCAGCACGCCGCTGCGCCGGAAAGCTGCCTCCAGCACTTCATCGCTCCCGGTCAGAGTGCCAGTGTGCGAGGCCGCTGCCCTGGTTCCTGCTTCCGATCTGCCAGCCTTGATAACGATGATCGGCTTGCTCAACGCCACTTCTCGTGCCGCCGACAGAAATGACCGCGCATCGCCCACCGACTCCATATAAAGAAGAATGCTTTTGGTGCGCGGATCATCGGCGAAATGGTAGATCAGATCGCCCCAGCCAACATCCAGCATGGACCCGGTCGAGACGATCGCGCTGTATCCAACCTGCTCGCGCTGGCTCCAATCGAGAATTGAGGTGAGCAGCGCGCCGCTTTGGCTGAGGAAAGCGACGCTGCCGGTCCTCGGCAAATCCTTGGCAAAAGTCGCATTCAGTCCAACCCCGGGATTCATGACTCCCAGGCAGTTCGGTCCAATCAAACGCATCGCGCCCCGGTCCAGTTGCTTTCGGATCTGCTGCTCCAGCTCTGCTCCCGCAGTCCCACGCTCGCGGAATCCTGCGGAGACCACAATCGCGCTGCGCGCACCCGCATCGACGCACTCCCCAATCAGCGCTGCGATCGTAGCCGCCGGTGTCGCCAGCACCGCCAGATCTATACGCTCGGGAAGATCGCGAATGCTTTTGTAGGACTTGAGGCCAAGAACTTCGGCGCGTTGCGGATTGACAGCGTACACCTTTCCGCGAAACTCTGGACGCAGAAGATTCTGCAGAATCGTCCGGCCCACGGTTGCAGGCCGGTCCGTTGCGCCAATCACGGCAACGGAGCGGGGATGGAAAAGTGCATCCAGGCTATGCCGCTCCTCAACCGCTCCGCTGCTCAGCGGGTCTGCTCGGTTCGAAATGGCTGGGTCGGCGGCGCTCAATTTCGCTTCTCCTGCATAGAGAGTTAATCGTCGCTTATGGTAGTCCTTTTTTAATTCTGCCTGATCGATTAATTGCGTCGTTAGGGCTCGGGTCATCCTTTCTTGTGATTGGGGTCACAAAGTGAAGCTTGCCCGGATTGGGAATATACATCGGATATCGAAAACACCGCTCTTGTCTGCCCGTCACCTTTCTGCGATACTCTGGCACCTATGAAAGGTAATCCAAAAGTATTGTCCGAACTGAATAAAGCCTTGCGCGAAGAGTTGACCGCCATCAACCAGTATTTTCTGCACGCCGAGATGTGCGAGAACTGGGGTTATCACAAGCTCTCCGAGTTGATCAAGCAACAGTCGATCGGCGAGATGAAGCACGCCGAAGTGCTGATCGAAAGAATTCTGTTTCTCGATGGCAGCCCATCCATGCAGCCGCTGCAATTGACGGTCGGCGGAACGGTGAAGGCCATGATCGAAAGCGATCTGGCCTTGGAGGTTGGCGCGGTGAAGCAATATAACGATGCTGTGGCCATCGCCACCAAGGAAGGCGATAACGGATCGCGCGATCTCCTGGTGCAATTGCTGAAAGACGAGGAGGAACATGTGGATTTCCTCGAAGCCCAAATGCATCAGATCAAGGAACTGGGCTACGAGCGCTATCTGGCCCAGCAGATCAACGAAGACGAGGAATAAACCCCAGTCTCGTGCACAGATTTCTTTGCAGGTGTCTCAGAAGAACAAACTAGAGCTTTTGGTACTGCCTCGAACACTGTAGGCTTCAGGGTTTCATCGGCTTGAAGGCCGCACCTCTGGCACTTACACTTGAACCATGCACGTGCATGGACATGGGGGCAATCCCAAGCGCGTATTAGGTATTTCCCTCTGGGTCACGCTGGCATATATCGTACTGCTGGTCGTAGCCGGTATTCGCGCGCACTCCCTGGCCCTGCTGTCTGAAGCCGGGCACAATCTCTCGGATTTTCTCGCCCTCCTGCTTTCGCTGTTTGCCGTCTATCTGCAATCACGGCCGGCCAGTTCGACCAAAACTTACGGCTATCATCGTGCCGGAGTGTTGGTAGCACTGGTGAATGCAGTGTCGTTGGTCGCGGTGGCGTTCCTCATTTTTTACGAAGCTTTCAAACGGTTGCAGCACCCGGAGCACGTTCGTGCTGGCATGATGATGTGGGTCGCGGCCACCGGGGTAGTGATGAATGGAGCGATCGCGTTGCTGCTCTATCGCTCGGCTATGCGACCCGGCGGCGGGGATGTAAACATTCGCAGCGCCCTGCTGCACGAGGTGGGCGACACGCTCTCGACCGCCGCCGTGATTGTCGGCGGTTGGGCCATTCTCGCCACTGGCGATTACTGGATCGATTCAGCGCTGTCCGTCGGAATCGGTGTGCTGATTCTGTGGTCCGGTTTCGGTATTGTGCGCGAAACGCTCAACATTCTGCTGGAAGGCACTCCACGCGGCATTAAGCTGGAACTGGTGGAAACCGCGATTCGTGCGGTTGAGGGAGTCAACGATGTGCATGATCTGCATGTATGGAGCATCGGATCGGAATCGCGGGCGCTTTCCTGCCATATTTCTATTGCCGACATTCCTCCCTCAGTCAGCGAACGCATTTTGCGTGACGTAAAAGAGTGCCTCCACCACGACTTTCGCATTGACCACACGACGATCCAGTTTGAGCACGCGGAATGTGAAGTTGCACATGGCTGCGTGATTCCGGTAGGCGATGGGGAAGAGCATCATCATTGAAGTCGCTAATCTCCAAATATTGTCATTCCGAGCGAGCGTTTCTGGCCGCAATAGCGCCAGGAAGCGCAGTCGAGGAACCTGTTTTTCGCCCGAGAGCGCCACGAAATTCAAGGTAGCTCACTACCGACACGACTAATGGTCAGCCCTGGCGTGCGAATATCTCCCGCACCGTCTCAATCGTATCCGCCTCTTGCGGCAACTTGTCCGGTCTTAGCCGCACGATGCGCGGAAAGCGCAAGGCGTAGCCACTGTCGTGGCGGTCGGAGCGCATCATGTTGTTGAATGCCACTTCCAGAACAATCTTCGGCTCAACGCTTCGGCGAAACCCTTGATCTTCCATCGTGTGCTCGAGGAACCACTGCGTCATCTCGGCAATTTCGGCGTCGGTCAGCCCCGAATATGCCTTGCCGATATTAACCAGCTTGTCACCGTCCCAAACGGCAAACGTGTAATCGCTGAGCACGCCGATGCGCCGTCCATGGCCGTATTCGACTGCCGTGACCACCACATCAAGAGTGGCCAGCTCCCGCTTCATCTTCAGCCACGACTTGCCGCGTTTACCCGGCAGGTACGGAGAGTCGAGGTCCTTAATCATCAGCCCTTCATTGCCGCGCGCCTGAGCCGCGCTGAAAAGCTCTTCCAGATCCTCTGCACTGGTTGCACGAAAAACGGGAGCTCGAATTATGCGGGCGGTTTCGGCCGATCCTTCTTCATCGAAGCTCAATTTGCCTTGTGATTCTCTCAGCGTCTCTGTGACTCTGTGGTGATTTGTGTTTGGTTTTGTGGTCAACAGTTCATCCAGAATTTGCGCCCGTTCGCGCAGGGGCCGATCGAGAAGCAACTTGCCATTCGCATAAAGCGTATCGAACACCAGATATGCGACAGGATTCTCACGCAGCATCTTCTCACTCACTTTCTTCCGCCCTAGCCGCTGCTGTAAAATGCTGAACGGCCGCGCTCGGCCCAGTTCTGTGGCCTTTTGCTCGCCTTCTTCGCTGGGCGGTTCGTCAACGATTTGCTGAGCGTCGCCGGCTGCTTTCGCATATTCCCAGGCCACAATTTCGCCGTCAAGAATCGCGTCATTCGGCAAGCCCGCCAATGCACCCGGCATCTCAGGAAATGACTCAGTAATGTCGTCTCGGGTTCGCGAAAAAATCTTCACTTCTCCATCGGAAACGTGAGCCTGCGCCCGGATGCCATCGTATTTGTCCTCAATTGCCGCCTCAGTAAAATAACTTAGTCCTTTTTCCGCTGATTCAATTGGGCTCGCCAGCATGAATCCCAGTGGATGGAACAAGCGCATTTTCGCTTCCGCCAGCTTGTTTTCCGCAGCCAGCCGCAGCGTTTCACCGACATCGCCCAGCAGCATGTTCGCCCGCTGTACGTCGGCGAGTGTGCCACCGTAGGCCTTTGCGATTGCTTCCTCGACCAGGCTTTCTTTCATCCCGACGCGCAGGTCGCCCGTCATGATTTTGATGATGTATTTGGCTTCAAGCGGAGCAGCGCGCGCCAGCAGATCGCGAACCTGTGTAGTTTTCGCCGCTGCTCCGCGCGCGGCGGCAATCTCGCGGAACCTTCTGCTCACTTCGAGAACACT
The DNA here is from genome assembly GCA_030045935.1 of Candidatus Sulfotelmatobacter sp. Taxonomy (GTDB): domain Bacteria; phylum Acidobacteriota; class Terriglobia; order Terriglobales; family Acidobacteriaceae; genus Sulfotelmatobacter. The sequence goes on along the minus strand of JASIEN010000401.1, from coordinate 3,377 downwards.
CAAGCCCGGCCCAGTTTTTTGCGGCAGCATGTCTCCCGCGACCGCTCCCAAATCTCCGTGCCTGCGGTAGGCGGCAGAAAGCTCAGCATCATCCTTTTCCCCAAGTTCCGCCACCACGCGCCACAGCAGCGAACCTCCAACTTGAAGAGCAGTTTCTTCCCACGCGGGAAACGGCCTTCCCGAAAGAAACACCGCGGACACCGCTGCTTCATCCAGCGAAACCGATTTCAGATATTCCGCGACCAGCGCAGTTTTCTGCAGTTTTTTCGTGGTGGCGGCAATCGCTTCGCAGGTTTGCGCGAACTTTTGCATGGCTCAAGTTTCGAGCATAGACGAAAGCCGCGGCTTACGCCGGTCAACACTGTCCGGCCAGCCTCGCAATGTGGATCACCCCGGGGGGCCTTGCAAACAAGACTACCCATCGCATGCTGCTGCCTTCTCCAACCAGCTTGAACCCTGTGTTACCCTAGGTTGGTACGTATCCCCCTCTGGAGCATCCAATAACTGTGCGATCGTTGGGTAATTATGTGCGATTTTTGGCTGCCGTGCAGCTTCTGCCCGCTCTTGAAAGCGGCGAGGAAACCCTCGTCGGGGGCCAGGCTGTGCTGGAGGGGGTAATGATGCGTTCGCCGCACGCTTGGGCAATTGCGTGCCGCAAGCCATCGGGCCAAGTTGTGACCATGAGCGAACCGCTCGAGCGTCCGTCGGATAAGCATAAATGGATGGGCTGGCCGATCATTCGCGGAGTCATGACGCTCGGTTATGCGATGACGCTGGGCTATCGCGCCCTGCGGTTTTCGGCCAACGTTGCTATCGAAGAACTAATGCAGGGAGAGAAGGCAGGCGATCATAAGGAAAAGGCGGCGGCATTGAGAAGAAATGAGGCCAATCCTCGTTCAGCATCGCCGGAAAAAACCACCCACATCAGCGGGTGGCTGGCTGCTGCCAATGTGATTATCTCGGTCGCATTCTTTATTTTTATGTACAAATATTTGCCGCTGCTGGCGGCGACAGAACTGAAAAGGCTCGATCCGGCTTTTGGCGGCCAGATTGTTTTCAATCTGATTGATGGCGCGATTCGACTGGCGCTTTTCCTCTTATTTATTTGGGGAGTTTCGTTGTTTCCCGACATCCGCCGGGTCTATGAATATCACGGCGCCGAGCATAAGACGGTGTTTGCTTTCGAAAACGGCGATCCGCTGGAAACAGAGGCCGTCCAGAGGTATTCGACTTTCCATCCCCGTTGCGGCACCAGTTTTCTGATGACGGTGATGCTGATATCGATCGGCTTCTACATGCTGATTCCGTTCACCACCTTCTGGGGGCGCTTTGCTTCACGAATTGCGCTCTTGCCTGTAATCGCCGGCGTTTCGTACGAAATCATCCGCTTCGCGGCCAAGCACCGCGGATCGCTGTTCGCACTCATGACCGCTCCCGGGCTGTGGCTGCAACGCATCACCACGAAATCTCCATCCGACGATCAGGCGCAGTGCGCGATCACAGCCCTCAACCATGCTATGGAGCTTGAAAAAGAGCATGGTGGCGAGTTGGTCATTGCCTAGCGGCTCCGCCGCGAATACCTCAGCACAACTCTCCTAAACAACTGGAATGCCGTAGAGATGAACTCACTACGACCATGATTTCGGTAAAACGGCGCATACTTTAGACGCAAGCTGCGTATCTACGAAAGTTGATTTATATGTTTGAACGCTTGGATCAAATCGAAAAGAAATACGAAGAACTGACACAGGCCCTGGCTTCGCCGGAGATCATCAGCGATTCGGGTAAATATCAGAAGACCGCGAAGGCTCATTCTGAGCTCACTCCTGTGGTTGAGAAATATCGCGAGTATAAAGATCTGACCCGCGGCATTGCCGAAAGTAAGGCCATGCTGGCTGAAGAGAAAGATCCGGAGATGCGCGCTTATGCGCAGGAGGAACTCGACAAGCTGCAAAGCCGCGTTGGCGGCGTCGAAGAGGAACTCAAAGTTCTTTTGCTGCCGAAAGACCCGAATGACGAGAAAAACGTCATTCTCGAAATCCGCGCCGGCACCGGTGGCGACGAAGCGACTCTATTTGCTGCCGAAATTTTCCGCATGTACACGCGCTATGCCGAAACCCAGCGCTGGAAGGTCGAAGTGTTGTCGACCTCTGAATCCTCTGTTGGCGGATTGAAAGAAGTCATCGCCATCATCGAAGGCAAGCGTGTCTATTCACAATTGAAATATGAAAGCGGAGTGCATCGCGTGCAGCGTGTGCCCGAGACCGAGCAACAGGGCCGCGTGCATACTTCTGCGGTCACGGTTGCCGTGCTGCCGGAAGCCGAAGATGTCGATATCAAGATTGAGACGAAAGATCTGCGTATCGATACTTTCTGCTCATCGGGCCCGGGCGGCCAGTCGGTAAATACAACTTATTCGGCGGTTCGGATCACTCATATTCCCACAGGCACTGTCGTGAGTTGTCAGGACGAAAAGTCACAAATCAAGAATCGCGAAAAAGGTATGCGCGTGCTACGCGCGCGGCTCTACGAAATCGAAATGGAAAAACAGCAGGAAGCGCTGGCGAAAGAACGGCGCTCCATGGTGAAATCGGGCGACCGTAGCGAGAAAATCCGCACATATAATTTTCCTCAGAACCGCGTCACCGATCACCGCATCGGCTTCACCCTTCATCAACTCGAGGCTGTGATGGATGGCAAACTGCAGCCGCTGATCGAGGCTCTCAGCACGCATTATCAAGCCGAGAAATTGAAGCAGGAAGCAGCCAGCGTCGTTTAGGGGAAAACGTGGGTGCATGAGCCCGCGAAGATGGAGAACATGTCAGGATTACAAGAGACTCTCGGGGCTGCTCTCGGCCGCCGCTATTCTGAAAACGCCGGCCGCATTTACGAACTGGCTGCCCCACTGACGGATACGCAATTCTGGACAAAGCCATTTCCGTTCGGCAACAGCTTCGGTCATCTCGTCCTGCATCTGACCGGAAATCTCAATTACTACATCGGCGCGCAGATTGCGAACACTCGTTATGTCCGCGATCGAGAGCGCGAATTCACAGAACGCAATCTCCCATCGAAAGCCGACGCGCTCCAACGCCTGCGTGAAGTTATCGCCATTGTGCAAGCGGCCATCGGCAAGCAGTCTCCCGACGACTGGTCTGCCGATTACTCTGCCGTCGGCACTGAATGCTCCAATCGCCTCGATATCTTCGTTCAGTGCGCTGCCCACATGCAACATCACATCGGCCAGATGATCTATCTCGTCAGCGAACTCCGGAGGCAAGCAGGGGATCAGCAATAACCATGCTTTTTCTGTGCCACTGCGCCTCTATGGTCAAATAGGACCGTGCAGGTAGAAGACTCCCTTGCAGTGGCAATTC
>JASIEN010000400.1 GCA_030045935.1 Candidatus Sulfotelmatobacter sp. | reverse complement strand
CGATCATCGCGATCTTTATTCCTCCCTTGCGTGAGCGTAAGGAAGACATCCTGCCCCTGGTGGATTTTTTCGTCGAGCGCTACAACCGCACGTTCAAGAAAAACATTCGCGGCATCACGGAAGCCACGCGCCGCCTGCTGATGAGCCACAACTGGCCAGGCAACGTCCGCGAACTGAAGAACACGATCGAGCGCGGCATGATTCTGGAAGATGAACCGCTGCTGCGGCCGGTGTATCTGCCATTCTCGGTGGGCGAATCTGGCGGGCCGACATTGTTTGAGCGTGCTTCTCCGAGCGATGGAGGCCAGGTTCTGGCTAATGGGCGTATGCTTCCCCGCCTTTATATTCCCGACGGCGGCACATCGCTGGAGGAGGTTGAGCACACGCTGGTTGAGCTGGCCATGAAGCAGGCAGAGGGAAACCAGACACATGCTGCCAAGCTGCTCGACATCAGCCGCGATGCTTTACGCTATAAGCTAAAGAAGTTCGGCTTGATGAAGGCAGACGAAGAAGGGGCGCAAGCGGTCGCGGAAGAGTAGATATTGCACGCTTGCGCGCGCCAACCCCGGACCAATGCAGCCGGGGCTGCGTGTTTTGGGCGACTCTGAGCGTTCCTTTTCTTCAGCCCTTGGCTGCGTGCTGCTTTGCCCGCTCGATGAATTCCTGAAGCTTCTGCTTCTCCGGGTAATCCGGATTTTTCTGTAGCAATTCCTCCCACGCCTGCACCGCACCCTTGGGGTCGTTCTTGCCCTGCCAGCGGACAAGGCCCAGGTTGAACAGAGTTGAGGCCCGTCCCGGCTGGTACTTAAGAGCGGCCTCAAATTCCTCGATCGCCTTGTCTGCATTTCCTGTGTACCAGAAGGAAGTCCCGTAATCGGTCAGAACGTCAGCATTCTTCGGCTGGATGCTTACAGCCCGCTCATAGTATTTGATCGCCTCGGGAAACTGCTGGCCGTCATAGTAAAGATTCGCGACCTTCACAAGAGTGTCGAAGTCGTTGGGATTTGTTTGCAAGCCAGCCAGGAGCGGAGCCACAGCTTTGTCGAGCGCCTCTTTCTGCTGTTGTGGGTCCGGTTGCGCTGCTCCGGTCTGCGTGCCAGTTCCCTGGGCGACCGTATTCGCAGCCGCCGCGGCGTCGACTGGAGGAGAAGCCGATCCACGGAAAAGGTAGCCCAGCGCTACCCCGAGGACGAGACAGAAAGCCGCCAGCACATATGCCTGCGTGCTCGTCCAAGAGTCCTGACGCGTCGAAGCCAAGTTAGTTGTAGTCATTTTTCCCCCACATTGTTTTTCAAATTACGATCTGGCGCCGGCAAGCGCCGTCTGGGGCGGTTCCAGGTGGAACAAACGCTGCACTGCGATCGCCAACTTTTCCTGCTCCATCTGTTCTGGAAGCTCCTTGAGTTCGCGGGCCAGCGAGCCGGTAATGCGCTGAGTCATGCGCGTCATCACGGCGCTCAACATCTCCGATTGGTCCTTGGTAAAAGGCCCGTTCTCCTGCAAAAAGGAGTCCAGTTCTTGCCGGCAAATTTCGTCTAGTCGCTGCCGCAGAGCCACAATGACTGGCACCACGCGTTGAGAAAGCAGGCTGCGGCGGAAGTCGCGCGCTTCGGCCTGCAAGATTTTCTCCGCTTCCGCCGCGGCAGCTTCGCGCTCACCCGCATTGTGACTCACCACGCCCTCAAGATCATCCAAGTCATACAGGTATGCGCCCTTCACGCTGCGCACCTGCGGGTCGATGTCGCGCGGCATGGCGATATCCACGATCACCAGCGGCCGTTCGCGGCGCTCGCGCAGCATGATTTCTGCCTCATCGCGGCTGAGAATCGTATGCGGACACGATGTGGAACTGATGATGACGTCGGCCTTGGCCATGTGCTGCCAGCGGTCCTCGAAGGGTATGGGTATTCCGCCAAGTTTGGTAGCAAGTTCGGAAGCATGCTCGAACGTGCGGCTCATGACTTGCACGCAACTTGCGCCATGATTGAGCAAACCTCGCGCTGAGAGTTCGCTCATTTTCCCCGCGCCCAACAGCAGCACTTGCTTGCCTTCGAGCGTTCCCAGGACCTGACGCGTAAGCTGGACTGCGGCGTAGGGAATCGAAACTGCTGAAGTTCCTATGGCCGTTTCATTGCGCACGCGCTTGGAGACCGTAAGCGCTTTCTGCAGCACAGAATCGAGGCAACGGCCGATGGCCCCAGCCTTTTGCGCCTGCTTCCACGCCTCCTTTACCTGCGAAACGATCTGTGGCTCGCCAATGACCATGGAATCGAGGCTCGAAGCCACGCGAAAGATGTGGAGGAGGGCCGCTTCGTCAAGTAAACGATAGAAATGTTTCCATTCACTTTGGGTCAGTCCATATTCTGCGCTGAGCAGCCGCATGACCGAGTTGGCCGCCAGAGTGACATCGCTGGCCCAGAGCAGGAACTCGGTGCGATTGCACGTGGCCAAAACGACAACCTCTTCGATACCCTCGGCCTGTGCCAAATGTTCGAGAACTTCGCAGCGGCGGTTCTCGCTGATCCAATAGTGCTCGCGAAGGGCGACTGGGGCGGTGCGGTGGTTCAAGCCAATCACCATCAAACTCGGTTCCACGTGGACACCTCCCCCTGGACAACCGTGAGAAAGGCAGTTCTCAGACCAAAGCGGCAATATAGGATCGAGAAGAGCGGTTCTTTGTTTTCATCAACTTAGCGCCGCAACCGATAGTCCCCAAGCAGCCGAGATTATTGAGTTGTGGGATATCACGCCGAACAGGTGGGATTTGCCCCGCCTATCGAGGCTGCTGCCGAAATCAAGGCTCGGTGCTACGCAATTGCCACAGAGCGATAATTCCCAACACCATCAGATTTGGAAACAGCAGTGGGGCCATAGGAGGCGCGCCGTAAATGAAATTGTCGAACGCATGAATGGAGGGCCCACGCAGATTGCCAGAAGCGTGCAGGATGAAGCCCCACAGCCCGACCCCGGCTTCGAGCAGGAGAATCGCCGCACAAAGATCGATGTATTGGCGCGAAACCCGCATCAGCATGGGTACGATGAGAAACCCGATTGCAATCGCGCTGGCAATAACGGGCACCCACTCGAACGGATTGAAGAACCCGTTGCCGGCATGGTCGGCCAGGCTGAATACAAAATTGCCGACGAATCCGCCCAAGGCCAGAAACAAAACCCACTGTGCCCACTCCAGCGTTTCTGGATTGACCATCCGATTCATGAGGATCAGAAATCCCAGGCCCGTATAGGCCAATGGCGCCGCAAATGGAGCGGAGTAGGTAAGGCTGCGCAGAGTGCGCTCATAGAAGAAATGACTTTCAAGGTGGAAGACCACTCCAGTCAGCCCAACTAACACCGCCGCCCAGCCAACCAAATATCCCAGGTCCTTCCAGACCGCCGGCCAGCGGTAACGAACGGCCAAGGCAAAAATCAGAATAATCGGCGCTATGGCCGAAAAGATCAGTGGAATGTATTCGGCCTTGTTGCGAAACTGGTTCACCGAATGCGCCAGAAAAATATCGAACGTCAGGAATCCGACATTCAGAATCACGAACACTTCCAGCCAAATCTGCGGGCGCGCCCACCAGCGTTCACTTAGCCTTGCCACGCTCTCTCCTGAGCTCGGCGGCCATGGACTGAAGGTCAACCGTCTTCTCCACTATCGGGTAATTGCCGTGCCATTGCACGAAATCGGCTCCGCCCATAAAGGCGCCGTGTTTGCTGGTGCGGCCGTCGTAGTGCCATAGGTCGAAGTAAAGAAAGTCGATCGGATTGGAGAAAGGCGGGCCAGTGAGGACACCGTCCTTGCGCAGGCCGTCGACGATAGCCTTGGCCGCAAGCACCTTGGCATTGGTTCCGGCCACTACCTGCTCGGCGCGGGTGTAGACGTCGTCGATGAGCGCCTGCGTGTGGCACTGCGTGCACACCTGCTTCATGGCGGCCTGCGCGCGCAGGTAGTTCGGGCGCTT
>JASIEN010000399.1 GCA_030045935.1 Candidatus Sulfotelmatobacter sp. | reverse complement strand
ACTTTCGGAGCAGACCGCAGGCTATGCTTACCTCACGGCCGCCAAGCATCTGAACGATCAAATTCTTGACGTCAATGCGACGTACGCCCCGGGTCTCGCGCTGCAAAGCCAGATCGCAAAAGAGCAGGTGGCATTTGATGCCGCTTTGCAGAAGTGCCAGAGTTTACTTGCCGCCAACCGGCAGGATGAAGCCTTTGCCGAGTTGGGTGGCTACCGCTTCTTTGCCACAGAGGCACCGGCAGTCGATTCAATCATAAGTGCGGTTTATACCTTCCACTTCAATCGCGGCAAAGAAGCAGCGAGCAAACAGGAATGGGACAAGGCTATTCCCGAGTTTCGCAAAGCCGTGGAAACTCGCAGTGACAGCGATGCGGCGCGGGATGCATTGAAAGACGCGGAAGTTCAGCTGGCAAACAGCCGCGACCGGGACGCCGCCCAAAATGCGTCGGACGAGAGCAAAACCTTCGCCGTGCAAAAGCAATATATCGATGCCTATGAAGTGCTGGCCAATCTTCCCGACGCGCAACGCCTGCTGGTGACTGACCAGATGGAGGCCCTAAAAGGGACATTTGTGCCTGCTGCCGTGCAGCGCGCGCAGAGCCTTCAGGAAGTCCACGTACCCATCCGTGGCCGCGCCGACGAAGATGCCGTGCGGCAGGCCTATCATCTTCTGGCCCGGGCCAGCGCATTAACCGACGACCAATCGATCAAATTGAAGCGCGATCTGCTTTCAGACAAGATCAGCTCCTATTACGTCGAGCAGGCCAAGCGATATCTGGAGAAACCCATGGCCTCCGGGGTCGCCTTGGGCTGGTGTTATCTGGGCGAAGCGCAACGCTTCAAGCAGAATCTGGAGACCGTAAAGGACGCCATGGAGCGGTACGGCCCCAGTTACCAACTACGTTCCAATATCTCCGTCGAAGTCGTAATTCGCGATCAGACCTCAAGGCGCGAAAATGCCGGTTTTGCCGACCAGCTCACAGATGCCATTTCCGGCGATTTGGAAAATTCCGGTCTGCCGGTGAAAGTCTTCAGGCGTGCGCAAGCGACTGCTGCGACTGTCGAGCCTTTATTTCGCGTGGTGGGAGAGATCGACGAGTACCGCAAGGTTAAGAATCGTACGTTGGAGACCTTGCAGTCGAAATATCGAGCGGGAATCATCCAGGTGCAAAACCCCGATTGGCTGCAAGCGAAACGGGAATACGAATCCGCTCAGGATGACGTTGCAAACGCGCAGCATGCTGTGGAACGCCTGTCCAACGATAAGAAAAAAGAAATTGCGGCCGCAAAGGAAACCTTGTCAGACGCACAGAAGAAAGCCGGCGATCTGCGTGTGAAGCTGGACGCTATCGAACAAACCCGCCCGCAAGATGTTGTCGAAACCTACAACTACACAAAGACCACGATTGATTTGACCGGAATTATCAGCGTTGCCTTTCGCATCGTGGATTTGGGAGACAACCTCATTGAGCCCACGACCCCAGTCAAGCAGCAGAACCATAAGGTCGCTTATGTTCTGGACGGCGTGCAGCCAACCGACACTGAAGGCGTGAAGGCGCTAGATTCTCCGCCGGATGAAGCCGACTTCATGACCGACCTCGAAAATCAGACCCGGGATGCCCTAAGCAAGGCGATTCACGACAAGATCCTTCGGGTTCCCGCCAAAATCCTGGAACGAGCGCGGACTCTGGCACAGCAGAATGATTTGGACGGCGCCGGTGAGTGGTACGTCATCTATCTGAACGCGACATCAGAATCGACACCCGAGCGTGACGAAGCCATGGCTTTCCTGCGGGAGCATTTCAATGTCGTCCCGCCGGCCCGCCAATCACCGACCACAACAGCCTCGCGCTGATGGCTATAGGTGCCAAAGGGCTCTTTAGGACGAAAAAAATCTCTCCGAATCGCTCTGATGTGTGCCAGAATATCAGCTAGAAGCCGGTCGTCTGGGGGGTTTGTATGTCCTACCGCAAGGCCTGCCCAATTGTTCTTGCCGCCGTTTTTTCCACAGCCACAATTTTCCTGAACACCGTTCGGGCACAGGTTGCACACCCCGAGCAGGTGCAGATTGCCCCGCCACTGGTGCGGGCAGTTGATCCTCCCCAAGCCGACGCTACACCTGAAGCGCTCGAGAAGCAGGGTGATAGTCTGCGCGTTGAAAAGCTTTACCTGGATGCCCTCGACTATTATCGCGCCGCGCTCGCCAAGAAGCCGAACAATGCGGCGTTGCTTAACAAGATCGGCATCACCAACCTGATGCTGATGCGCTACAAGCAGGCGAAGAAATCGTTCGAGCAGTCAATCCACGCCAATACTGATTACGCCGACGCTTACAACAATCTCGGCGTTGTCCTCTACGAAAACAGGAAATATGGAGCGGCTATCAAGCAGTATCAGAAGGCGATCGAAAAAGACGCCAACTCGGCTTCATTCTTCAGCAATCTGGGAGCAGCTTATTTTTCCAAGCGCGATTTCGATCCCGCAGTGGAAGCCTATACCCACGCGTTGCAACTCGATCCGGATGTTTTCAACCGCAGTTCGCGGAGCGGCGTGCAGGCACAATTGCCCAGCCCGGAGGATCGCGCCCGCTACGATTACACGGTGGCGAAGCTGTTCGCCAAAATGGGCTTGTCCGATCAATCTTTCGAGTACTTACGCAAGGCAATGGAAGCGGGCTATAAGGACCTCAAGAACGCATACAAGGATGCGGAATTTTCCGAGTTACGAAAAGACCCGCGATTCGCCGAGCTCATGGCGTCAAAAACGCCTGTAATCTCGGATTAATTTTCGAATGAGCACTTAACCATGCCGGGCCGAGATTCGACCGAGATAACTCAACTTACAATTACAAACTTTTACAAAACTAGACGGAACTTCTTAGAGTTTTCGGGTTTAATCAATTTAATACTCCTGAAAACAACAGGGTGAGTAAGGAGAAACGGTAGCCCATCGGATGCTGACCCGAGCACGCCCCAAGCAAGCATCCGGTGGGTTTTTTATTTTCGCTTCAGCCCAATTTTTGTATTTTCGCGCGACAGGGCAACTCGGGGCCGGACTGCTCGTCACACCACGTTCTCGAGCGCCAGCGCCATGCCGAGCCCTCCACTGACGCATAACGTGGCCACACCCCGCTTCGTATTGCGTTTCAGCATTTCGTGCAGCAACGTAACCGTGATGCGCGTGCCGGTACAGCCGATGGGATGACCGATTGCGATGGACCCTCCGTTAACGTTGAGCTTGTCACGATTAAAATTCAGCTCGCGATCGCAGGCCAGCACCTGCGCGGCAAAAGCTTCGTTCAGTTCGATTAGTCCGAAATCGTGCAGCTTCAACCCGTGCTTCTCCTCCAGCTTTTTCAACGCAGGCACGGGACCGATGCCCATTGTTCGCGGATCAACTCCTGCTGAGCTGACGGCCACAATC
>JASIEN010000035.1 GCA_030045935.1 Candidatus Sulfotelmatobacter sp. | reverse complement strand
AGAAAATATAAAAGTGAGTCGACCCGGGCGCCGTCCAGCGCCTAAGCAGAACGTAAAGTCCGATGCCTAGGTAGATCAGCGCGATCAGCCGCAGCCAATTGTTCAGCGACCGCTCCGCGGGAATCAGAATCACGCTGGAATCGATCGGTACCGGCCCCCGCACCAACGCATAATCCACCTTCGACCAGACGCCCATTTGATAGAGCTGACGCTCCAGCCCAGGCATGTTCCGGACTTCCCGTCCGTTGGCCGAGATCAGCTGATCGCCGGGTTTGATTCCTGCCCGTGCTCCGGGTCCGCTCGGTTCCACGCGGTCGGCGGTCAGCCTTCCCTCATGCTCCACCCACCACACACCGTCGTCCGGCGTCTGGAACTTCCATTCAGCCTTGAAATTTAAGGCCCCGAAGACAACCGCCGCGATGGTAAGGAGGAAGAGGACAACCGCAACCGATCGAGCTGGGCTTTCGCGGTTCATGGGATTGGGCGGCGAACCTCCCGGTTTTGTGGCGGGCCGCAACCGATTCTGCCCGCGATCAGGGGCCGGTTGATTAGAGGTAAGCACGTTCGCTGCCATGCCATTTCCCATATTGGAAGTGCTAAGTCTTGCATCTAAAGCAACTTCCAAGATTATAGATGCGATCGCGGAACGCGGATACAGTTATGCGGAGGTTTGTGTGATTTCTTGTATGTGACTGGAGGGGAAGATGTTAAGCAAAGCGTCGGGTGTCTCGAGCGTGAAAGGTGTCGGCTTCATCCTGTGGCTTCTAACGATTGGTCCTTGGCACCCCTAATTACGAGCCACAAGATAATCGTCGGTTCGCCCAAGGTTAACGTGATGCTGGCGAAACGGCCCACGATATCTGCGTAGCTCGGCAGAAGCAACGGCGTAAAGCTGTCCGCCAGATAGCCGAAGCCCGCAGCGATCAGCAGAACACCCAGGATGCGGGGAAGGAAACCCGATCTGAATACAAGAACGCCGAACGGGAAAAGCCACAGGCCAAAGATCCAGCCGACCGTATATCCGTAACGATGCAAATCGAGGAACAGCATCGCCATAGCCTCCGCTTGGCGTCTATCCAGTGCGGACAAGAAGTCTGCACCATGGAGCAACATCAGGGCAGCGATCTCATTTAGCACATTCACACACATGATTGGGACGAACACCAAACCCAGGACAACCATTAACGACGCTTGCGTCCTGTTCACTCCCCCGAGTAGTTGGTAAAGCGCCCACAGCAGGAAGGCAAATTCAGCCGCGCAGATCAGTTCGGAGGCGATACCAAGCCGGTAAAGCCCCTCGGAAGCGCGGATGTTGCTGGCTGTTGCGGCGGCGTTTCCGGATACGATCAGGCGGTTCGGCACATAGATGATGCCGAAGAAGCCCGTCACTCCGTTCACCAGGTAGAGAAGGCCTGCAATCCTCGCAGTCCGTTTGGTTGAGTTCATGAGAACTCCTTCAGTTGATCTGGCGAGCGTCGACAGGGCCGCCCGATGGCACAAGACTCAGCGCCAACAAAACGCCTCTGATGGTGATGAACAGAGTCGAGCCGATAACCAGATGCCTGCGCTCGGCAATGTCATAAAGCGACTGCACACACATCACCGCCGCGTGCGCAAAGCTGGACCAAATGGTAAACGCGATCAGGCTGCGATGCGCCGAAGGGTTGCGAGCAGCGATCAGCAGAAAGACGCCCAGCGTGACATAGAGGCTGAGCATCATTTCGAGATCCTCCTGGCCGCGCACCATCATCATGCCGATAATCGCAGCAACGAACAGCAGCCCGATAATCACCAGCACAATTCGCAAAGCTTTTTTTCGCAAACCATGGGAGACTCCTGTCGAACATCTTTTCCCACACGGCGATGCGCTGGGTGTGCCTTACCGCGCCTTAATCTTCTGGATCATCTTCACAGCATTCAAATTCTCGGGGTTCAACTCAAGCGATTTCTCGTAATTAGCGATGGCTAGTGGTTTATTGCCATTGTCCATGTAAGCTTCGCCGAGGCTGTCGTAAACATTGCTCGATTTGGGATATGTCTCAACATTGAGCTGGAAAATACGAATGGCTTCCTTGAGCTTCTTTTTGTTAAGTAGTTGGTATCCCAAATGGTTGAGCTCGGCTTCGTCAAAGTTGTAACTAGGAGGAGCCGCGGCTTTCAGTTCGTGATACTGCTTTACCGCCGCGTCGCTGCCACTGGAATCAATCGTTTTCAAGAGGGTCTCGGCAATCGATATGCGCGAATCGAATCCGGCTTTGACCTGAGGCACCCAGATCGCCATGGTCACGGCAAAAAGCCCGGCTGCCATGACGAGTGTGAGCACAAAAAGCACTCCCGCCATGGCCATGCGACGCAGCGCGCCGGGGCGTGCCTGCGCGAGGAAATAGAGTTCGAGAATGGCCAGTGGCAGCAAATAATCCGCGAACGACAGAAACGTAAGATAAGTCCCGGTAAACGTGGTCGGATCAAAACCGATCGGCCCTTTGAAAACTAACAACGTCAGAAAAAGCATGATTCGGATAAACCAGGACCCGCTCACCACGATGAACATGCGCAAGGCCCAGCGGCGGTGGGTTGAAAAATCGCGCGCCAGCGCGTAGCGCAGCGCGAGAGCGGCGAAAACCCAGATCAGCACAAGGTTCAGCGTGCTGCCGAGATGTTGTGGAATGTCTCCGACGCTTCCCCTGCTCCAGGTCATATAAATTCCGGCACCACTGAGCAGCACAGCGGTCAGCATGTAGATGCGCCCGTTCCAACGATGAAAAACCGGGAAACGGTTTCGTACGCCGGGAACCAACTGCACCGCTCCCGCGAGCATGATGATGACCGCCGACAGCAAATGCATGGCAACAGCAGGCGTGCGTGGGGTGATGCCGGGCATGTGGCCGTTGGTGATCGTCCACCCGTGATAATCGCCGCGCCAGGCCGTCAGGCCATAAAACGCCGCCACGGCAAATCCGAACGCCAATTGGCCCAGCACGGTCACCCCAAACCAGAAGCGCGTAGCCGCTTTCAAGCTCTTGTCAGCAACGGCACTCATTTCCCAACCAGCAATGGAAATTTTTGGCAGAACTGCGGTGCTCATACTCGAAACTCCTTACAGGAATTCAGTCCATGGCCAGCCGCGCGGGCCATGAATGTCTTGGTTCGATTGGCTCTTCCTGAGTAGCGGACTTGGACCATCCAGAAAAACATCACCAGCAGAGGCAGGAAGCTCAGCAGATAAAGCATGCCGGTCTTGTGCATAAACGCGGGGAACAGCTCGGCCCGAGCCAGAAAGATAGACATGGCCGCGATGAACTGCGCGAAACACATGCGCCACAAATGACGTCCCAGCCGCTGCGTGGCGGAGACGCCACCGCGCACCAGCATGCGAATGTCACCCACGACTGCAAACAGGGCGACCGAACCCATGAACGCGAAAGGCCCCACCGGATACCCATCCTTCATCCCGGTTGGGCTGAACGCCGCCTCCAATCCGTAGGTCGCGTTAATGGTTGCCACTGTCAGCGCCGCCAGCAAGCCAATCCAATCGAATATCCCGGTCCGCCAGTCCTTGTCTGAACGGCGAGCCGTCATCCACGCCGTCGCCACCAGGTAGCCCGTGAACAAACCGCCAAGAAAGTTGCTCATTTCGTGTTTCATCAGCGCGAGTGTCGCCCCGCTCGTGGCGAGCGTGAGCATCGATATGACAAACACGTCTCCGGCGAGTCCATGCCGTCGCGATCCCTTACGCAGCGCCATCGCCGCAAAGCCGGATAGCATCCCCAGGCTGCCTGAAAGAATATGAAGGACCAACAGAGGAGTTCGCATAGTTCAGCGCTTTTCTCCGCTACTCGCCGAACTGGACCACAGATAGAGCAGGGCGGTCACCGCGACATAGAGGATGCTTACGATGAAATCGACAAGAAGAGCCATGCGGCCGTGAAAGAACAACAGAAACCCGCCGGTAAAGATGGTGAGCACGTAGTAGACGACGACGATCTTCGTCCGCAAATTTGGCGATTCGAGAGGGTGGGTGATTCCGGCAGTGCTCATAACATTCTCCTTCTACGAACATTCGTTCGAACGGCCATCACATCGGATCGCGATATCTGCGCAGTTGCACAGCTGCCGCAAGCAATGCCGCGGCTATCAGCAATCCGATCCACAGGCCCGGTATGCTCAGAAACCTGCCCGGAGTGAGATGGGTCATGTTGGGGTCAAAGGGAAAACTCCCCGCTGTTGCCGCACCCACTGTCGCATCTCCAGAAAACCGGTAATTCAGCATGCTGGTGAAATGGGACGTGCCAAACAGGATCTTCTCCAGAATGCTGACCGATAGCGGCGGCAGAAAGGCCCACAGAAACGTTGCCCGTCGCGCCCACGCAGAGACCAGCAGCAGCCACGCATAGATGGGCGCCCACCACAGCACATGCATGCTGAAAAGGTGATAGAACAACGCCAAATCCATCCGGAAAAGGGGCAATTGCGACCACAATGCGGCCACACTCTGTCCCCGTGCGAGCAGCGCGGCGCTATTGAGCAGGAACATGATCCAATGTGTCGCGACCGTGATGGCCATGGTGATCAGCGGGAGCACCAGTAGCGCAATGCATGCCTTCGAAAGCACAGCGGTGAGGTCGGAAACTGGCAGCGACTTCCAGAACAGGATGCTGCGATCGCGGCGTTCGCCATAAAGCGCGTCGAGGCAATAAAAGACACCGACGATCAGCGCCGTGCCCATGATGAAACCGGACGCGACATTGTAGGGATCCTGAAATGTGAGGTGCGGAATGTCGTGGTGGTGCGCGGCCATCTCTTGAATGGGCCGAGGCACGTGGATCAAGGCGATCAGATAACCGAACACAATGACCCCCGCGACCGCCATGGGTGCGACGTAGATGGAACGGTTCTCCCACAGCTCACGACGCACCGACCAGTACAGCGGCCGCGTCGCCGACAGCACTGCTGGCGCGACACGCTGCGACTCGAGCGCGGACTCTTGCACGGTATTCGATTGAGTGTTCATCGAACTGCTCCTTGAGCTGTCTCCGGCTTTTCATCCCCCATCACCGCAACAAACAAATCCGCGATGCTGGGCGTGCGAACTTCGCCCAGAGCAGCCAACTGCTGGCGGTCCGCGTGATCAAAAAGCAGGACGCTTCGCCCGAAAACCTGCCGTTCCTGAATCGGTTTCAAAGCCTGCGCAGCGGCGAGCTTCTCGGGCTTCACCTTCACTTCCGCATAACGCGACTCGAACTCTTCCATCGTGCAGTTCAGCACTATGCGCCCATGGTTGATGAACATCAGATCGGTGAGGACGTGCTGAACTTCTTCAACCAGATGCGTAGTCACGACAATCGTGCGGCTCCGGTCGAAATAATCGTTCAGCAGCGAATCGTAGAACTGCTTGCGATAGAGAATGTCCAGGCCCAGGGTCGGCTCGTCGAGCACCAGCAATCTCGCATCAATTGCCATGACCAGCGCAAGATGCAGTTGCATTACCATGCCCTTTGACAGCTCTCGCACCCTGCTGGCGCGCTTGATCGCCGTCTTTGCCAGAAAACCTTCGGCCTTCGCCCGATCAAACCGGGGGTGCACACCGTCGACAAACTCGAGCGCCTGCGAAACCCGCATCCAGCGCGGCAGAACAGCGACATCGGCGATGAAACAAACATCCCGCATGAGCTGATCGCGTTCCTTCCAGGGATCGCGTCCTAACACTCGCAACTCTCCCTGAAAGGGAGTGAGACCGAGAATCGCATTGAGCGCCGTCGTTTTACCCGCTCCGTTGGGGCCGATAAGCCCGAGGATGCGGCCTTCGTCTACTCGCAGATCGACGTTGTCGAGTGCGACTGTGCTGCCGTAGGTTTTGCGCAGCGCGTGGGCTTCTATGCATGCCATGACGTTAGCGCTCCTCCTTTCGAGCGACTGAGGTTTTTGGCTTTGGCTCTTCGGCGGCGTGCAAGTTCGGCCGGCCGTTCGGGGGCGCACTCAGCAAGCTTTCTGCCTTCAGGCCAAGCCGCTGAATCGTTTCCTGAACCCGCGGCCACTCCTCGGCAAGAAATTTTTGCCGTTCGCCTTCGAGCAGAAGATCACGCACGCCTTCTCTAACGAACATTCCCAACCCCCGCTTTGTTTCGACAAAGCCTTCGTCCACCAATTGCTGATATCCCTTCAGAACGGTGAGTGGATTCACCCGGTATTCAGCCGCCACGTTGCGCACCGAGGGCAGGGCATCGCCCTCTTTCAGCACGCCGTCGAGGATCATCGCCACGACGCGATCGCGAAGCTGGCGATAAATCGGCTGATTGTCATTCCACTCGCGATCCATGTTCTTTTTCCGTTCGTTCCTGCCAGATAGAATGCTTCAGCTACTTTTATGATCCGCCGTCAATCCTGCCCAAAGTAGTGCCGTTATTTGCGCTGCAGATCCATGTGCGCGTGCATGGGTTTGTCCCCGGGCATCATGTAAGTCCAGTCCTCAGTGTGGTGGTTGGCGTCGACAAAAGTGAATACGGCATGGTGCATGTGGCCGTATTGTGTGCCACCAGAGAGATCGGCAAAGTCGAACTCCAGGGTTTTCCCGTCATCCGATCTGCGCGCCACCATGTGTGGACGATTGCCCGCGTCGCAATAATGGACGAGATTGATCTGATCGTTATCGACGAAAAACATCGTCACCGGATGGTCATACTTCGTCGCATCCAGGGGCGTTCCACTTTCCTGCATCTCGTGGACGAGCGCGTTGCCGCGTGAGGTGACGCGCATGGTAATGTGCAGGGAGCTGTTGCCCATCCCCTCTACTGGCGGATCGGTTGATGCCTTGCCTTCCCAATCTCCCGCCAGGGTTTTCAATTTGTCGAAGGACTTTTGTGCATCCGACGGGGCTTGAGATTCTTGTGAGTGAGACTGAGCCAAAGCTGCGGTGGAAATCGCTGCCAGGAAGACAACCAGCACAACTCGAATCGATTTCATCTTAATCTCTCCTTTAAACCTCTTTTGCCAAGGAGGTCGCCAGAACCGCTCGCGGGACCAAAGAACTCCAAGGCGCGTCGTGCTGTTATAGTTAACTACAACACTATAAAACATGCAAGCGTTTTTTCTTAAGCGGAAGCAAAACCTATGTAACCCATTGATTCCAAGCCAGTAAAATTCATTCGTTGGGAGGCGAATCAAGGGGATCGGGCGGAGTTTTCCACAGGCCAGGTAATGCGCAGGGGATTGGCAGCCCGCTTTTTATTAGGAAGATTTGGCTGGCAAACGAAGTTACGGCACAGTCCAGGTGCTGAACCGGCTCACTTCGCAAATTCTGCGAGTCCTTCGGTTGGAGCAGGCATGCCCAGGAGCACGGGCTCGGGGTCAAGACGTACGCCCCAGATTTCTTCGACCCGGTGCTGAATCTGCTCCTGGAGCGCGAGTACATCGGCTGCGGTGGCGCCGCCGCGATTCACAATCGCCAGCGCATGTTTGGAGGAAATGCCGACGCGACCAAAGCCAAATCCTTTGGAGAAGCCGGAGCGTTCGACCAGCCACGCCGCCGACACCTTCTTGCGGGTCTGGAGTGCGGGATAGCTTGGCAACGTGAGGCCACGGGCGGCCGCGCAGCGCTTCAACTCCTCGTGCTGCTCTTCCGAGACGACTGGGTTCTTGAAGAACGATCCAGCGCTCTTCGAATCGGGATCTCCGGGAACGATGAGCATTCCCTTCAAGGCGCGAATGTGGCGTACGGCCTCGCGGGTTTCGGCAAGATTGGGAGCATCGCGCCCGGCGAAATGGCGCTTCAAATCCGCGTAGGCGATTCTGGGCGCGCCATTCGGCGTGAGCGCGTAGCTGACACGAAGGACGATAAAGCGTCCGCGCTCGCTAGCATTAAAAATGCTCGAGCGGTATCCGAACTGGCAGGCCTCAGCGCACAGCTCGCGCACCTGATTATCTTTCAGGTCTAGAACCTGCACCGACGCGATCGTCTCGCCCACGTCCTGGCCATAGGCACCGACATTCTGCACGGGAGTTCCGCCGACACTGCCGGGAATTCCGCTGAGGCATTCGACGCCCGCGAAGCGCAGCGCAACCATGCGCGAGACGAACTTGTCCCAACATTCGCCCGCGCCAACATCGAACACGATGTGGCCGTTTTCGTCTTTATCTTTGCCCGTTCGCTGATCGATGCCCTGAATGGCGATCTTCAGCACCAAGCCGGGCCAGCCTTCATCCGAGACAAGCAAGTTGCTTCCACCGCCGAGAATGAATAGCGACAGATCGCGCGAGCGCGCAAATGCAACCGCCTCCTGCACCTCGCCAATAGTTTTGGCTTCGACGAAGTAGCGGGCAGGGCCTCCGATGTTGAATGTGGTCAGCGGCGCGAGGGAGATGTTTTCCTGCAGCAGCATGGAAGTCTTCTCAATATACACAGCGGCAAGTGTGAGCACACGATTGCGTCGGGTTACGAGAGTTCAGTGCCAAGGAAATCAATGGTGCCGGTGCACATGCGCGCCGGGAAAAATCTTAAAGCGCGGAGGGCGCCCGTTCGATTGCTTTCGCTCTCTCGGGGCGGGCTCCGAAAATCCGCAAAGAAACGCCAAGGGATTTTCTTAAATCGAAAGGCGCAGCCATTGTGCCTGGCCGCTCCGGTTGTCGGTTTGAGTGAAATCGACGTCGATGGCGATTCCGTTGGCGATGACCGAGGGCAGGAATTGGATGAGCTGATATCCCCGGTTCGGGATGGCCGGCACCGTGCTCTGCGAGCGCCAATAGTGCTGGAACGATAAGCCGTAGAGTTGGTCGCCGTCGAGAATTGCCTGGAAGCCAACATACAGGCCAGGAACATATTCGGCAGAGTTGACCGCGTCGTACCAGGACTGGCAGTAGTCGATAACCTCCTGCGGGGCGGCGGTTTTGATGACGCCTTCAAGATCGCACCAGACGTTGCTGCCGGAGGGGAAGCCGATCAGTTGGGCATTGGAAGCGGCGTACTGACCATCCTGCTGGCCGAGCGCGGCTGAGGGCGGCCAGCCTAGATCGCGGACATGCTGGACCGGCATGAGCGCGAGCCCGGAGTTCAGGATGTTTGTGGCTTCATCACTCGTCAGGTCTTGCGACGATTGTTCACCGAGAGAAAGATAGCGAATGCAGAATTTGTAGCCGAGCGCGTAGAACTGCTGGGCGAGAGCTTCGCTGACGATTGTGTCAGTATCGAAGCCGAGAACCGAGGGAGCTGCGGATTCGACTGTGCCTGGGAGAGACATCGTAATGGGGAGTTTCGCTGGCGATTAGGGTTTGCTCAAATGTTCCTAGGGGAACATTATGTCAAGTGTGGTTGCAACAAGCTATAGATCGCTTATTGGTTACATCCCCTCCCCTCCTCCCCCATGGAACTTATTCGAATCAACAGGTTAGCAATATTTTGCTTGCAAATATTAGTATCTGAATGAGTTGCATATAAATATTAGTAAACAGACGAATTATGACCAGGTTTGATCGCTTTGTGCCTATTTGTTAACTACCAGATATTAGGTACTCTTAGTATGTTCTCTCGTCAAGGATGAATTGTTGCCGCCTCGAAGTCAACAAAAATATTTGCAATGCATCGAGGATGCGATACCTCTCGCCGTGTTCGTTTACTGCGTTGCGCTTATGGTGGTGCAAGCTACGCCTATGGGCAAGGTCAGTCGTCACAACGGGCTGTGGAAAAGGCGAACACACGCGAGCCCACCCTTCCGCAGAAAGCGCGGAAAGGGTGGGGCAACCCCTCGGGTAAGAATTTCACGAAGGCCGGGCCAGTCTAAAGAGCATTGAAACCTTAGATCGCCATTCTTCATCACTATTAATAGAACTGGTTCCATAAATCAGGCGCTCGGCTATGGGCTTCGCCTCCATGGGCGGAGGGCCCGCTGGTATGGCTTTCGCTGGCGTGGCTGGAAGGGCACGCCCTTTCAAAGCCATTCACGAAACCGGTTCCAGTGTCAGTTCGCCTATACGAAATTGTTTCGAGAACAAATCGTGGAGAAAGTCATGCGGATACGTCATTCAGTTGCCTTGATCGCTGGCATTTGTATCCTTGTTGTGGGAGCTGCCCTAGGCACGGGAATCGGCGCCTGGTCGGGCCATTCGGCTTTGGGAGCCAGCCATACGATCCCCATATACATTGGCCAATCGGGCGGGGGCGGTGGCGCTCCCGACGCGATGGGATTTGCGCCGGTGATCGACCCGGTGCTTCCGGCCGTGGTCAGCATTACTTCTTCGCGGATTGTAAAGGTTCCGCAGCAGCAGAATCCTCTTTTTAACGACCCGTTCTTTCAGCAGTTTTTTGGCGGGATGCTGCCGCGCGGACCGCAGACGCAGCGCGAGCGCGGTTTGGGTTCGGGCGTGATCGTCAGCCCGGATGGTTACATTCTGACCAATAATCACGTGATTGATAAAGCCACGGACATCAAGGTTATTCTTTCTGACAAGCGGGAGTTCCCGGGAAAAGTTATAGGGGCCGATCCGAAAACGGATATTGCGGTGGTGAAAATCGCCACCGACAAATTACCGACCGTGCCCTTGGGGGATTCGGCGAAGCTTCGAGTCGGAGATTACGCTTTTGCGATTGGGAATCCGTTTGGCGTGGGCGAAACGGCGACCATGGGAATTATCAGCGCGACGGGGCGTAATGGTCTGGACATCGAAGATTATGAAGATTTCATCCAGACCGATGCTGCAATCAACCCGGGTAATTCCGGCGGCGCACTGCTGAACGCGCGTGGCGACCTGGTTGGAATCAACACAGCAATTCTTTCCGGCGGCTCGGGCGGGAACCAGGGCATCGGCTTTGCCGTCCCCATCAATATGGCAAAGCATGTGATGGACGAAATCCTCAAGCATGGGAAAGTGGTGCGCGGCTACATCGGAGTGGGCATTCAGGAGGTTACTCCTGACCTGGCCAAGGCCTTCAATGTTCCGGCTGAGCAAGGGGCTTTGGTTGGGAACGTCGATCCCAAGAGTCCGGGAGGAAAAGCGGGCTTGCAACGCGGCGACGTGATCACGGAATTGAACGGAGAACCGGTTAGTGGTGCGAATGATCTGCGGCTCAAAATTGGCGGGATGACCCCGGGGACGACGGTGCATCTCAGGGTGCTGCGCAATGGCGAGACGCGGGAGATAACACTGACGCTGGGCGAGGCTCCCGCCGGTAAAGGGGCAAACGCCACCGAAAATGCGGAAGAGAACAGCCCTATGCGTGGGGTGCAGGTGGAAGAGCTTAATGACAGTGTGCGGCGCGAACTGGGGCTGGGCTCTGACGTGAAGGGAGTGGTGGTGACCGATGTACCTGATGGCTCTCCCGCGCAAGATGCGGGCTTGCAACGCGGCGATGTAATCGAGCAGGTAAACCGGCAGACGGTGAACTCAGTGAGCGATTATCGCCGCTTGATTGAGCAGGCCGGAAAGCAGGCGGTTGTGCTGTTGGTAGATCGAGGAGGGGCGACGACGTTCGTTGTGATCCAGCCGTGAATTGCTGTCGGTGGTTGTTTACTGGAGAGGAAAGGCCGGGGCCGCGAGCAGCGCGACAAGGAAAAGCGCGCGGCGGGTGACCCGAGCCCGAATCAGAGTTTGGTGAAGCCGTCTCCGCTCCACCCTTCGGAGCCTACGCCGTTGTGGACGAAGAACAAGCCCGAAGGGTCGTACTTTTTCTTGATCGACGCCAGGCGGGGATAATTGCTGCCCCAGTATGCGTGCTGCCAATCTTCCTCGAAGAAATTACTTTCTGACACGTATGCGCCGCCGTTTGGAACGAGGGAGCGCAGCTCGTTCATGCAGCGATGAACTTCGTCGCGGGATCGGCGGGCGGCGGCGGTGTCGGGCTCGTGCCCGCGGACTCCGGGATATCCGCCTCCGCCGTCGGCGACGATGGCCAGCGCGAATGCGTCGAGAACTGCCGGATTGGTCGCCGTGTCTCGGGCCGCTTCGATTGTTTCGGGTGGGGCGCCAGCCAAGCCCTTGTTGAAGTGGAGCTCGATCATGTTGTGGCGGGACCCTGCGAACAGGGCTTTCGCCAGGCGATCGCCGTTACTTTCATGAAGCAGTGACGCTGGCAACCACAGCGATTCGAAACCGTAAATGGTCCAGGCTACCTGGCCTCCATCACCGGTCCACCAGACGTGGTTCGGGCTGGCACCTGGACGGGGATCAGAGGAGAAAGCGCCCTTATTCTGCTCCGGATCCCACCAGCCGCGCGCGGGCATGCTGCCGATGATCATTCCGGGCTCAATTGTGTAGGAGCCGGGTGAGCGGCCGATCCAGTCGAGAAAAGGCTGCCAAATGTTTCGGGCTTCTTCCGTGCTGAGAGCGTGGGAAACCATGACGAAGCTGAGCACGTTGTTGCGGTGGACGTGGGCCTGCTCTCCCCAATGGTCGTTGAAAAGATTATCGCGGTAGAAATTGACGAAATAGTCGAGCAGGCGGCGGAAGGCGTCGTCGGAGGAAGCGCGCACGTGGAAGATGGCGGCACCGCCGAACTCGGCAAGCTCGCGTACGCGCAAAGTGACTTTTGTGACGACGCCGAACGTGCCTCCTCCGCCGCCTTTGAGCGCCCAGAACAGATCGGGATTCGTGTGAGCGTTGGCGACTCTTATTTCTCCGTCGGCGGTGACGACCTCGGCTTGGAGAAGACCGGCGGCAGCGGTGCCATAGTGTTTGGAAAAACTTCCGAAGCCGCCGCTCTGGACCAGGCCGGCGACGCCGACGGTCGTGCATCCGCCGCCCTGCACGTAGGCGCCAGCTTTGGTTGTGACTGCATCGTAGGCTTTTATCCAGATTGCACCGGAACCGCAGGTTACGGCGCGCTGCGGCATTTGTCGGCCCTCCTGGATCAGCGGAAGGAATTCTTCATTGATCGTGACGTCGTCCATGTGGCGGGTCCAGATCAGGAGAGAATCTGGCGCGTTAGAGGTTCCTTGATAGCTGTGCCCACCGCCCTTGACGACGAGACGCAAATTGTTCTGTCGCGCGAAGCGCACCGCGGCAGCGACGTGATTGGCATTCTTGGCTGCGACCGCGAACACGCTCGGTTTTGTGAACCAGGCATCGACCCATCCCAAAGTTTGAGTGAGACCGGGCTGGTCGCCGACATAGTAAGGATTCTTGATGTTGGCGAGCAGGTTTTTGCACCCTGTGCTGTTGGTGTCTTGTACGCACGCGTCGAGTGGGAACTCTACGGGGATCAGATTGCCGTCGACTTCGTCACTGAGCCGTTTCCAGGCCGTCCTGGAGGGCCAGTCGCGGTCGGAGGGTCGGCACCGGCGCAAGCTGTTGCTGGCGAGGAGCGCGCGCGGCAATAGAGGCACGGCTGCGGTCAGCGCGGATTTCTTCAGGAATGTTCTTCGATCCATGATCGTCCCGGCCTTTCCAGGTCGAGCAAAAGTTTATGGTGAGTGCCCCGTGGTTCGCAGTTTGAGCGTTCAGCAAATCTGGAACGGGGTCTGGCCATTCGATAGCGTCGTAAATGATACGCGCGGGCAAGATAAAATGCTCACCGTGTCCTTCAGGGTTTGCCGGGAATCTTGATTCTGGCGGCGGAGAGGGATAAAGTTTTGCTAGCGAACTTCGCGGGGCGGTGGGCTATGTCGAGTCAAGCGAAAACGTATTTAAAATTTGGCGGGGCGACGGTGGCGATTCTGCTGCTGCTGGGTTATCTCGCGTACACCGGTGTGCAGGACAGCAAGAGTTATTACGTGACCATCAGCGAGCTGCACAAGATGGGCAACGGAGCTTACAGCAAGCGACTGCGCGTGGCAGGCAATGTGCAGCCGGGGTCGATCAAGCGTACGGGGACGCACGTGCAGTTTGTACTGGTCGAGCAGGACCAGTTGCTGCCGGTGGACTACACCGGGACGGAAGCGCCTCCGGATACATTTAAGGATGATTCGCAGGCGCTAGCCGACGGCCGGTACGGCACTGACGGCGTGTTTCATGCCAAGCAGCTTCAGGCGAAGTGTGCGTCGAAGTATGCGCCGCAGCAGCCGGGAGCGCCAACGAACACCGCCGCCCCGAAGAATATGACGCAGGCTGCGCCTGCGGGGCCGCAAGTTCATAGTCTTTAAATCTTAAATAGCAGAGTTGGTCCGTTCGGTCTCTTTGTTACAATCAGGCGCAGTCTGCGAGCTGCCGCAAGGCGCGCGAAGCGGTGAGGAGACCTCCTCCTCGACTTCGCCTTTGGCTTTGGCTATCTTCTTCCTTTTAACCCCAGCGATCATCGTGAGCGCCAGCGAAATCCCGGCGGCAATCATTTCCGTCAGCAACCTGGTCAAGCAATTTGGCCGGTTCGCGGCGTTGCGCGGTGTGAGTGCAGAGTTCGAGGCTGGTAAGTTCTACGTCATTCTTGGCGACAACGGAGCAGGGAAGACCACTCTGTTGCGAACCCTGGCGGGGCTGGCGCATCCGACGCGTGGGGCGGTGCTGATTTTTGGGAAGGGTCCGAAAGAGGCGTGCCCCGAAATTGGTTACATGGCGCATCCATCGCTGCTTTATGACGAGATGAGCGGCATGGAGAACCTACGATACTTTGCGCGGCTTTACGGTATTGCTGGTGATGAGAGTTGCAGGCAGGCGATTGGGGCGGTGGGGCTCGATCCGGAGCTGATGCGGCCTGTGGGGAAATATTCACAGGGCATGCGGCAGAGGATGTCGCTGGCGCGGGCGATTTTGCATGATCCGAAGATTCTGTTGCTAGATGAACCGTTTTCGAACGTGGATGTGCATTCAGCGCGAGAAATGGTCGGTCTGCTGAAGGCGATGCGTGATTCAGGGAAAACGGTTTTCGTGGTGACGCATCAAGGAGCGCTGCTCGAAGGCGTGGCAGATGAATTTATATGGATGCAGGCGGGGCAGATTGTGAATCGTACGGCGCGGTTTGAAGCGAAGGAAGCGGCGCAGGGCATGCCAGCGGAGACCGCATGAACTTCTGGCCGATCACGCTGGCCACGCTGGCCAAGGACATCCGGCTAGAATGGCGGTCGAAAGATGCGCTCAACGCCATGCTGTTTTTTTCGCTACTGGTGGTGGTGATTTTTGTGTTTTCGTTTGATCCGCTGGCGGAAGAGTCGCGGCACATTGTGGGTGGGTTGGTATGGGTGGCTTTTTTGTTCGCGGCGGTGGTGGCGCTGAATCAGACTTGGGCACGCGAGTTGCGCAATCAGGTGCTGGATGGATACCGGGTGTCTCCTGCGCCGTCGACAGCGTTGTTCTCGGCGAAGGTGCTGGGAAATTTTATTTTTGTCAGCGTGCTGGAGGCGCTGATGGCGCCGCTGTTCGTGATTTTCTACAACCTGCACGTGTTAGGGCCGGCATGGCAGTTGATTCCAGTGGCTTTATTAGGCACGTGGGCGCTGGTGGTCAATGGGACGTTTTTTGCGGCGATGTCGCTGCGTACGCGGAGCCGAGAATTGATGCTTCCGCTGCTGCTGTTTCCCGTTTCGATACCGGCGGTGCTAGGAATGGTCGCGGCTACGACCAACATTCTTACGGGGGAAGATTCGGCGCGCTTCTA
>JASIEN010000398.1 GCA_030045935.1 Candidatus Sulfotelmatobacter sp. | reverse complement strand
GAGCGCCCGACGACTAGCGTCCCCTGTACAACCCTGTCTTTCTTACATAGTCAGCCACGGCAGGCTCCAGAAATTTTCCCAGTGGCTTGCCCGCCGCGGCCGCCTGGCGAATGGCGGTTGAGGATATCGGCTGGTAAACCCTATCGAGCAGATGAATCGTCACTCCGTTTAGTACGAGATCGCCGATGGCGGCCTGCTTGTGAAATGGTTGCGTGACTTCCTTGCGCGGTCGCAGGCTTTCAGGCAGCGAGTTGGCGACATCGGCCAGCGAATACCCCGGACGGCTGGCCACCACAAAAGCACATTCGCGGAACAATGCTTCTGCCTGATGCCACTTGGCAATGTCTTCAAACGCATCGACGCCGATGAGAAGGAAAAGCCTGTCGATTTTCTTGAGGGACTGCTTCAGTCGCAGGACGGTATCAATGGTATAGTTCGGCTTGCCCGTCGCCTTGGGTTTCTCTTTGCCTTGGGGATCAGAGGTCTCGGGCGCTTCCAGTAACGATGGGATGAACTCTTTTTCTTCGGCCGTCGCCAGAGAAATCATCGCGTAGCGGTGGGCGAAGGCGGAGAGCGGCTCGCGCTGCTTGTGCGGCGGAAGGTTGGCGGGCACAAAAAGAATGCGCGAAAGTTTGCAGCGCTCGCGCGCAGCCCGGGCCAGAGCGAGATGGCCTCGGTGTATGGGATCGAACGTGCCGCCAAAAAGTCCTATATTCATCTGTCAGTCTCGTCGGTACAGATTGCACCGGCATTCTAAATTGCCAGTGGTCCCCTCAGTCGTGAGGCGCTATTGCAACCCGAACATTGCGAGCACAACAGTCAGAACGATCACCAGCAACACAACGAACGTGATCACGACAAATTTGTGATCGTGATCGGCTGCAAATGCATAGA
The DNA here is from genome assembly GCA_030045935.1 of Candidatus Sulfotelmatobacter sp. Classification (GTDB taxonomy): domain Bacteria; phylum Acidobacteriota; class Terriglobia; order Terriglobales; family Acidobacteriaceae; genus Sulfotelmatobacter. The sequence goes on along the minus strand of JASIEN010000398.1, from coordinate 2,549 downwards.
TTGACACAACCACGCGGGTTATAGGCGTCAGGATGAGCAACACGGTGGCAATCAGCATGATGACCGGTGGGTCAAACGAACGCACTCCATGCACAATCACTGGCCACCGGTACTGTTGCCTGACCCACTCGGGCGTCAGGGGATATGACTGTGGTCGCAGCAGAGCCTTCACGATAGCCGCCAAGAACAGCGCGGTGCTGAGCAGCATCCCGGCCAGCAGCACCTTGTAAACGCCTGCATAGACGTTTAGTTCTTCCAAGCTATTTTTCTTCCACCGCTGATTTTCTTGCGCGTTCATCTTGCCGATTTATCGCCTCATTGCTCTGTGAGCACGACCGCGTTCCCCAAAAATCACGCCGCGCTGGGAAGGTGCAAATGAAACCCCACATCTAGTCCCTTCGCCAGCATTTCATAGGCTAGATACACCATGAGCATTGCGAACAGCCATTTGAGCCTGGCGCTGTGCAGACGGTTCATGATCATGGTTCCCGCCGTTGCCCCCGCTGTCGTCCCAACGGCAACCGGTCCGACGACGGTGAAATGAATCAATCCTGCCAGAAAAAACAGAATCGAACTGACAGCCGCAGTGACGCCAATCATCAACTTGCTGGTTCCCACTGCCGCTTTCATGGGGACGTTCATGTATCGATTCATCGCTGAGACTTTCAACACGCCCCCGCCCACCCCAAGTAAACCAGAGGCAACGCCTGCGATGTATGCAATGATGCTTCCGATAGGCACGCCATTGACCACATACACCACATCTCTTCCTGCGGCTTCGTCATAATATTCACCGCGCAGCTTCAGCCAGCGGGCAAAGCGGTCCGGCCTGGCGCGAGCAAACTCTCCTGCCGTAATGCGTTGATCGTCGAGATTGCGCGTGGAAAAAGCGGCGTATGCCATATACCCGAGCATGGCTGCAAAAATAAGCTGCATCACCCAGTCGTGCAGATAGAGCGCAAGAACGCTGCCGGAGAGTGCGCCAACGGTCGTGAATACCTCGAGAAACATTCCCAGCCGCAAATTTGTTATGTGCTGGTCGACGTAGGACGAGCCGCCCGCATTTGAGGTTGCGATCACGGATACCACGCTCACCGCAACCGCAATTTTCATTGGGAGATGGAACACCAGTACCATCGCTGGAACCAGAAAAATTCCGCCACCTACGCCCAGCAGTGCGCCCAGCAATCCAGCGACACACGCAGCGGCAAACAGTAACAGTACCAACCCGTAAGAGTAGTGCATGCTTGCAGTTGGATGACGAATGATGCTACGCCGGAGATTCTTGCGATCAGCCCATGTTGATCTTCATCAAAGCAAATGGGCCGAAATCCTGTTAATAACCGGTCATGGACATTGTACGGGCGCACATCGCTCACCCTGTCTTTTCGGGCGAAGGCCGAGGTAATCAAAAATATAAATGCCCTGGAAACTTGGCATGGCCTCTTGTAATCTCCCGCGCAATCCAAGCTGAGATTAACATTTTTTTATGCGGGTAACCCTCCCCCTACTTCGGATCCCGCCGGCCCGTGCTCCCATTCTGCGTTACGGTGTAGCCGTACTCAGTACGGCACTGGCGCTGATTGCGGTCCTGCTGCTGCCGAACATTGCTGAGAGCCGACTGGCAGTGTTTGCGGTCGCGGTGATGATCAGCGCCTGGTATGGCGGCTGGAAGCCGGGACTGGTCGCGACCTCGTTCGCTCTTACCGTCAGCGCATATTTTTCTTTTTCCAACGAGCAGACGCCCCAGCAATTCCGCTCCACCATGATACGGCTGGCGCTGTTCGTCGTGCTCTCCATCCTGATCTGCTGGTGCAATGCGGCATTGCGCAGCGCGCAGGAGGGACTAAGGCGCTCGGAAAGAAATTTCCGGTCTCTGGTGACCAACGCTCCTTACGGAATTTGCCGTTGCAGTGCCACCGGAGAAGTGCTGGATATAAATCCGGCCCTGCTGAAAATGCTGGGCTATTCTTCAGCCAAAGAACTGGCTGGAAAACACCTGGGAGAACTATACGCAGACGCCCAGCACTGGTTCGAGTTGGCCGATCATTTGCGGGCCGCAGTACCCTTTCGAGGATTGATATTTCAGTGGAAACGCAAAGATGGCAGCGAAACGACAGTAAGAGTTTCAGGTCGCGCGGTCTCGAACGGCAGGAAAGAAAAAACCTTCGAGCTATTTGCCGAAGATGTCACCGAGCGCCGCACTCTCGAAGAACAACTGCGGCAATCGCAAAAAATGGAAGCCGTGGGAAGGCTGGCCGGCGGAATCGCGCATGACTTCAACAATCTTCTGACGATCATCAAGGGGCACAATAGCCTTCTGCTCGAGCAGTTGCGTGCGACGGACCCGATGGCGTCCAATAGCCGCCAGATCGATAAGGCGGCGGATCGCGCCGTTTCCCTGATCCGCCAATTAATGGCCTTTTGCCGCAAACAAGTTTTACAGCCGAAAGTGCTGGATTTGAATTCGCTGGTCTCTGAAATGGGCAAGCTGCTCACGCGCTTGATTCCAGAAGACGTGACCTTCAGCTTTCGTCCCGGCGAATCGC
>JASIEN010000397.1 GCA_030045935.1 Candidatus Sulfotelmatobacter sp. | reverse complement strand
GCGCTCGACGCGTCGGAAGCCGGCTCCCACTTCCCGCAAAAGACGCGAGAAGTGGGGCACCGATTTTTATGGCTGGATGGTCCGGCTTCGGCAGATCGGGTGCTTTCGGACAGCTTCAGCGAAGACCGTCCAGATATGAAGATTCATGATCTGGGCGAGCCGTATGAGGACAATCTGCGCGCAGTCGGCAGCCAGCTTATTTATAACCGCCAGAGCCGGCAAAGTATTTTTATTGGGGCGTTGACTTCGGAGAAGTGGCTGACGGTTTTGCGATTGAAAACGAACGACAAGAAAGATGAGATCACCGGGTATGAAGTCGATGCGACAGGCACGACGGAGTTGCTGAAAGAGAATTCACTGAAAGATTCACCGGAACGAGATCGAGTTGAGCTTAGCCTGCCGGTTGCGGCGGGCCAGACTCTTTCTGGCGAGCGATTGATGATCAGTCTTTCATCGAATTATCACGCGCAGTTGGAAACCTATGGAGACGTGATTCGACAAATGCATAAGCCGCGGGCAAATGCGCCGACCCCGATTGGCTGGTGGAGCTGGACAGCATATTACTTCGGCCTGACCGAAGGGCCCGCGTTAACGAACGCGGAATTTCTGGCGCAGCATTTGCGCGATTCGGGCTATACCTTCTTTCACATCGACGAAGGCTATCAATATGCGCGCGGAGAGTATACGACGCCCGTGGCAACGAAATATCCGCATGGGATGCGCGATCTGGAGCGCAAAGTGCAGGGACTCGGACTGACGCCGGGAATCTGGACGGCGCCGTTCGAGGTTTCCGAACGGTCGTCGATTTTTACCAATCACAAAGACTGGCTGGTGCACAACGCTCAAGGGCAGCCGATTCACACGGGCTGGGTTATTGATGATGACGAGGGGAAGAAGCTCGATCAGCTGTACGTGCTCGACAGCACGAATCCCGGTGCGCAGCAATATCTGCGTGAGACATATGCGACGCTGACGAAGGATTGGGGCGTTCGTTACATCAAGCTTGATTTCATGGATGATTCGGCGATCGAGGGGTATTACCATCGCCCCCATACGACGGGGTTGGAGGCGCAGCGCATTGGCTTGCAGGTGATTCGCGAGGCGGTGGGAGACGATGTGCTGCTCGATAAAGATGGCAGCGTGATGCTGAACCCGGTGGGATTGGTCGATACGGGACGAATTTCTTGCGATACCGGGCACTCTTTTCAGGCGAGCCGTGATGCAGCTCCGGGGCTTGCGGCGCGGTATTACATGAACCGGAATTTCTATATCAGCGATCCGGATGCGTTCTCGGTGTCGCGCGACTCGAGTGCGGCACAAGGGGATCACGGCGGCCCAAAGACGCTGACGCTCGAGGAAGCACAAGTGGGGATTGTGCTGGCGGCGGTTTCGGGAGGAATGTTCGAGATCGGGGACGATCTGCCGACGCTTTATCTCGATGCGGACCGCATGAAACTTTTGCAGAACCATGATCTGCTGGACATGGCGCGGCTGGGACGTGCGGCGACGCCGATCGATCTGATGAGTTACGAGCCTGAGGACGAAATGCCGAGCGTATTTCTTCTGCGCGAGAGCAAGCGGCAGGCGATTCTGGCGGTATTCAACTGGACTGGGCACGAGCGCGCGCATCAGTTTTCTTTAGCGCGGCTGGTTGCGGGGGTGAGCGCGCAAAATTTTGTGGTCGATGTTTTTTCCGGGGCAACGGTCGCCGAGAATGCGTACTCGGTCTCGATGAATGTGCCATCGCATGCCGTGCGGGTGCTGAAGATTATTGATAATTCTGTTCCGGTGTCTGCCCCCGAGGTAAGGGTGGGGCTTCCAGAAAGAATTGAAACCGGCAAGCCTGCGAATTTTTCGGCCCGGGTGAGCGCGGAAGGAACTCCTGCCATTTCTTATTACTGGGATTTTGGTGATGGAACCAGGGTCGAGGGGGCGACCGTTTCACACGCCTATACTCACGCCGGCGATTTCAAAGTTCATGTACAGGTCGACGGGGTGGAAGGAGTGGCGTTTGAGAAGGATTATCCTGTCACAAGTGCGGGGACGATCGATACCATCTTCCGGCCGGAGAAGTATCAGCGGTTTGTCGAGCAACAGTCCCAAAAGTAGTGCGCGTCTTTCGCACACTGCCGTATTTCTTTTTGCGGATTTTTCAGCATTTCTTTGCCAATTTTAGCCGTCTCAGATTTTGGACCTGTGGCGTCGGAAACCAGCAAAACAAACAAAGCCGCAAAACAGGCTCCCGAGGCCCGATCTCACCCACGAGTTCATTGCCGGTAATGAACCTTTTATAGTCACCAGCTTGCCCCTTAGGGTGCTTTCCATCCGTCTTGCAGAAGGGCACAATCGAGTTTCATACTTCGGCCAATTTATGGGAAATATCTTAGGCTCCACATTTACCGCCCCACTCCCATCCTCTTTCCCAGCTAAGAAGACGGCGCGCGTGGCGCTGGTGGATTTGAATGAATCTTCGCGCTTCCTGCTCACGGAATGTTTCCGGCAGTTCGGAATTGAGACGGTAGTCACGTCGGAGGGTTCGGCCGAGCGGTTACGGCAGGAGAAGTTTGAGGCTTGCGTGCTTCACCTCAAAGCGGGCGCGGAGAAGGTGATGGAATCGGCGCGTACGTCGCCTTCCAACAGCCGCATTGTGATCTATGGGCTAGGCGGCAGCGCCAGGGCAGCGATGAAGTTTTCGCAATACGGAATCAATGCCATGTTTCAGGAACCGCTGGAACGGCCAGGGGCGCTGAAGCTGGTGCGGGCCACACATAATCTTGTGCTGCACGAATTCCGGCGGTATGTGCGGGTGCCGATCATGACGGATGTATCGGTTGTCCTTGCCGATGGGCAGCGGTTGAGCGCCTCGAGCCTGGAAGTGAGCTCGGGAGGGATGTCGCTGAAAAGCCCAGAAGAGCTGAAACCAGGAGGCAGTTGCGAGATTTCATTTTCTCTGCTTACTCTGCCGCGAGTGGCGATACGCGGGACGGTTTCGTGGCGCAAGGGAAAATCCTTTGGCGTAAAGTTCGATCAGGCTGACGATCGACGACGACGTTTGAAGGAATGGATCGACGGGTATCTGGAGAGCTAGGCAAGCAAGTTCCTTCCATTAGCGTCACACGCAGGCGGAGACTAGCTCCCCACATCATTACTCTTAGAGAATTCGTTTCTTCTCCCAACTTGCGGTCCTGAACATGAAGCGTCTACACGCACTCTCGTAATCTGGCTTTATGAATGCCTTATAAAGCCTTTAGCCGAAATTCACGCTGCTTGCATTTCAATGTAGTCGGGCTTCTGCGAAAACGAGCAGTGCATTTTTGCGCGCTTTTGCAGGTCCGGAAAGAGGCACGAAATGCGCAGCGTGGTGTGGGTTTCGGTGGCGGTTCTGATTGCGGCGTGTTCGGCCTATGGACAATCGACATTTGGCACTATCGTCGGAGTGGTACATGACAAGACGCAGGCCGTGGTGCCGGGCGCATCGGTGCAGTTAAAAGACCTGGGAGACAACAGCGTTCGCTCCGCAACCGCGGACGAAAATGGGGCGTTCGAATTTGTAAACCTTCAGCCGGGCCGGTACGCCGTTTTTGTTCAGGCGCCGGGCTTTGCCGATTTTCAGATTTCCTCCGCAGAATTGACGGCGCGGCAGGCGCTGCGAGTCGACGTCACGCTGAATCTGAAGACGCAATCGCAAACCATCGAAGTGTCAGATACGGTTGCGACCATCAACACCGAAAACGCGGTGATTGGCGACTCCAAGAACACGGCGGAGATCGGACAGTTGCCTTTGAACTTCCGCGCTGTGAGTACCAGTCCCCTGGCTTCTTTGGCGACTTC
>JASIEN010000396.1 GCA_030045935.1 Candidatus Sulfotelmatobacter sp. | reverse complement strand
CTCGTAGAAAGCGTCGCCGCGTTCGAGAAGAGACTCGAGGTGCTGAATATCGAGCGCCTGCAGATCGTGGTGAACCGGGAGAACCACGTAACGTTTGTCAGATCGCAAGGCTTCGAGTTGTTCGCGCGTGCGGAAGTGGTAATCTTTGCCCTCGAGTTCGCCGGGGCGCGGCGAGCGGCTGTTGATCATGACCAGTTTTTGCAGCCGAGCGCTCAGGTCGGGATAAAACTTGGCCAGCGATTTGGCGAGGGGCGTTTTGCCGACGCAGGAGGGTCCGCAGAGAATGACGAGGCGGCCGGGCATAGGGCAGATGTTAACAGGAAACAGGGATAGACCTGAGGCAGAGCGTTTCTGTGGGGGAAGATTGAAGGCCTGGCAAAAAATTAAGAGTTCCGAGGTGGTGTTGGATCCATTCGTCTCGGCCAGTAGCTCGCGTTCGACCCTTGCCGACCTGCTGCGCAGCTTCCCTTGCGGGCTGCTGGCGTGCGATCTGTTGCTCGGGCTCCGGGCTCACCGCCAACCGGAAAAACCTATCCAACGCCTCGGAACTCTATCCTGCCTTTAACTGGGTTTCCCGTTCGTCTCGACCAGCGCTTTGCTATAGACCCTTGCTCGCCTTCCCTTCAGGTTTTGCAACATGGAGGGTGACTGAGCTTGAGCCCCGGACGCCGCACCAACCGGAAAAACTTAAGAAACTGTCAAAGAACGATCCTGTTGTACTCCTTTTAGATTTGCAGTCAATTGAAAGTTGGCGATTGTATGTCCTTTGTTTTCAGTCGAGTGCAGGCTGTCCACAGGCAAGTGACAGGATTTGGTGCAGACATGCGGAACGATTTCTCGCCAGAACCTAAGCGGGACGCGCCTTTTGAGCGATTCTTATTCGCGCTTGCCGGGAATTGTTCAGAATTCATCGCATTGTCCGCTGTGGATATCGCGCGCGAGCCGCGTATGGCAAGGGGTTTGGAATGGCACGATGCAGTAGATGAGCGAAAAATCCGTGCTTTGCAGAAGCGGCGCGATGTTGCGATTCTTCCGAGGACCGTCAGCCGAGGACCGTCAGCCGGGGCGGCTGTCGTGCATGGCCTGTGACCCACAACACTAAACGTTAAGTTCTTGACAAGACCGCGAACTCTGCTAAAGTGCGAGAAACGCTGCACCAATCATGCGTTTCAGGTGACCCTGTCTATGAAGAATGTTTATGAGGTTCTGCGACAGAAGGAAATGGAGTTGACCCGTCTGGAGAAAGAAGTGGAAGCGTTGCGGCTGGTGGCGCCGCTGCTCTCGGAAGAAAAAGAAATAATCTCGGATACCGCGGCGAAACCGTTGCCCACAGCGGTGAATGGCCCGCAGCCGCCCATCCGCATTCCATCGCCCCCGGTGGCTGTGGCGGCGCAACCCGTGCGCGCCGCAGGTTGGGACGATACAGCGAAGCGCTGGCCGTAAACCAGGCGAGTATTAATATTTGAGAAATGAACGCGATCGCTCGTTCGCGTTCGGCATTGTTTTCAGGACGTAGTATGGATTTTGCTTGCCGCTTGTAAAATTTCTCCGCATGCCTCCCACAAGAACCACCTTTGCTTTTATCATCGTTCTATGGCGTTGAAACGTACTCATCGGAAAGCATGATCGTTGGTACTGGGATCGACGTCGCTGAAGTGGAGCGTGTGAGCGCCGCGATTACGCGATACGGGGACCGCTTCCTGGAGCGCATCTTTACGCCCGATGAACGGCGCTATTGCGACTCCAAGGCAAATCGCTTTGAGCGGTACGCAGCGCGTTTCGCCGCGAAAGAAGCGGCGATGAAAGCTCTGGGCACAGGGTGGAACCATGGAGTGCGCTGGCAAGATTGCGAAGTGGTGCGTCAGCCGGGCGGGCGGCCGACAATCGCCTTTCACGGAAAAGCCGCTGAATTCGCCGCGAAGCTGGGGGTAAAGAATACCGCGCTTTCCATCACGCACACGGCCGAACAGGCGTTTGCGCAGGTGATCCTGGAAAGCTAGTTCCCGCTTCTCAGTTCTCAGAGATCACTCCAAATGTCTTCCATCAGCACGGCGAGGCCGTGGCTTTGTGAGAACTGGGAGCTGAGAAGCGACAACTGAGAACTGCCCGTACGAGAAAAGCCTCCCGTCGATCGGGAGGCTTTTCTCTGGGGGAGGGACTCGGGCGAGGCGCCCTTCAGTCCACAAACTGATGATGTTGCGTCCGCAGCAGCCTAAGTGTTGCTCGGGCTACGGCTGGTCCTAGTTCATGGGAGCGGGAGAATTACTGGAGAGCTGCTCCAGATCATTCTTCAGCAGACTGACTTCAACGCGGCCACCGCTGAGGTGTTTCTGGTTTTCCTCACCTTGCACCGGAGCGTTGCCCATGCCAACCAGGTAGATGCGATAAACCGGGATGTCATGGTTGAGCACGAAATAGCGAACCACCGACTCGGCCATCTTCTGCGAGTTTTGAATCGCTACTTGTCCCTTGCCGGAAGAGAAGCCCTGCACTTCGATGATGTAGCCCTTCTGGCCCTTCACCGCGTTGGCCATCTCATCGAGGGCGTCTTTGGCATTCTTGCTCAGCACGGTCTGGCCGGGGCGGAAACGTATTTCGGTCTGATTGGAAGCCTTGTACTGGTCAATGTTGCTGACCACAGTTTCGACTGTCTGAATGCGGGTAGTCGCCTGCTGAGCGCTCGCCTGTGCCGCCTGCGCTTTATTGCCTGCGTCCGTGGCATGCTGATCAGCGAGATCTGCCTTATCGGAGGCCAGCTTGATGCCAGCCTGGGCGCGCTCGTCAGTGTCTTTAATCGCCTTGCTGTTGGCGGCGGTCAGCTCGTCGAGCTCGTTGACGCGGTCGCGGATGGGCGCGGTCTGGCGCTTCACGTAGCTCTTGCGGGCAAAAGGATTGACGCGCCCCCAGAAGCCTTCGCGCGCCGGGGGCTGAAGAGGCTGCTTGCCGGTGGCGTTCTCAGTGGGTTGGGCCGACTGACTGGCTTGATTAGAAGTAGCGGATTGATCCTGAGAAGACGAAGTTTGTGCCATGGCCGGAAGTGCGATTGCGGCAGCCAGTGGCAGAACCAGGAAAATGCTTTTCATAAGTGACTTTCCTCCAAATTTTTGGGGGAGCATTGGCAGCTCCACTCCAGCACGCCAAAAAACGCGCGTGTTGCGTGATTTAATTGCGTCCCCTAAAACAGCGCTGCGACTATGAAAGGAGTAATCGCGAGGCCTGCGTTGACGCTGCGCGGGCCTCAAATCAGGGCTACGGAACCGACCGGCGCCTGCCTACACAGTACAACTTAGATGCCAAACCCAATTGTAAAGTTGATAGCGTAAACCATTGATAACCAAGTACATTATACAACTCTTAGGAGACTGGAGCCAAGGTCGGGGACGGCCAAGGGAGGTAATTTTGGCAAATCTATATAAAAACTGCGTTAACGAAGTGGGAGGCCAGGATCTTACTGCTCTGGCCCGGCAAGCGGAAGCTTGGTGGCGCTTCGCATGATGTCGCGTTCCTCCGGCGAGAACATGCCTTTGAAGCGAGCGGAATCGATGATCTGTTCGCGCTGCTCGGGCGGCATGCCGCGCATGTCGTCAATGGCGGTGTGCACCATGCGCTGGCGGTCAGGCGGAAGTTGCTGAATGCGGCCGTGAATTTCGCGCGCCTGCTGCTTTTGCTCGGGAGTCAAGTGCGCCCATACATCCATGCGGCGCAACATGCGGTCCTGCTGTTCACGTGGCAGGTCGGAAAAATGCTGCAACTGTTGCCGGAACAACTGCTGCTGCCGCGCGGGCAGACGGCGGAACCCCGGATCGTTTTCCAGCTCTCTCTGCCGCTCCGCCGGCGACATGTTCTGATGATTACGTAGCCAGTCGCCCGCGTGGCTTTTTGGGTGGGCCTGTGATTGCGCATGACTTTGCGGCTGCGATGAATGGGGAGCCGACTTCGGCGCCCCCATGGATTCGTGATGCTGTTGCGGGAAGTGGGCGAATCCGCGATTATGCTGCGCAAAAACGGGTAGGGTGAGCGAGCCCATAAGAAGGAGGGCCGCCAGTATGCACTCCGCCATGAATCTCGCCCGCTTCATTCCCTTATCTTTGAATCTTTATTTTTCGATCTTTCTTCGTTCTCTACGCCCCGATTTCTACGGATTGGCCGTCACGTCCGGCTGCACCTGCAAATCATCAAGAATGTCAAAATCCGAATACAGCTCGTTATTTTTCTCGAGCGACTGAAGGTCGCTCACTGCCGAGCCTTCTCCGGACTGCGAAATCGTATCGTTGACCGCTACAACATTTTCGGGAGGAGACACTCCATTGTCGTTGCGAAAGAAAAGTCCGATGCCAATGGCCATGAGCACCGTCAACGTGGCCGCGAGCACGGGACGCGGGAACCATGCGAACCATCCAGCGTGCGGTTTAGCCGCTTCCTCACGCAGGCGCGCCTGCAAACGAACATCGAAATAGGGCGAGGGCTCAGGCGCTCGCCATTCATCGAGCAACGCCATCGTCCTGCGAAATTCCTCCAGTTTGCCAGCACAGGCGCTGCACTCCGCCAAATGGCCGCTCACGTCCGCTGGCATTATCACCAAACCCGCCGCTACATCCGGCATGATCTCCCTGATTTCTTCGCACTTCATAACCCTTACCTCTTGGTTTCTTCGCCTCGTTACTTCTTCACTCCAATTTCTTCACCTCATCACTACTGATC
>JASIEN010000395.1 GCA_030045935.1 Candidatus Sulfotelmatobacter sp. | reverse complement strand
TTCAGCCCGGTCATTAAATGTCGCAACTGTGACGACCCTTTGTAAATCAATGTAAAAAAATTCCAAGCCGCATCGGATAGCACAGGACCGACTGATAGAATGAACTGGTATCGCGATCTCGTTGCCGTCGAATCCTTTTGGGGAGAAATGCTTGCAGATAAAGTTCGCTGGTTGTTTATTCGCGGCCTTGTGCTTGTTAACCCCGTTGGCCGTGGCACAACAGACGCCCCCACCCACTAACCCGTCGTCATCCGATCCCCAACAGCAAACGCCGCCCCCTTCGACAAATCAGCAGACTCAAACGGAAAAAGAAAAGGAGAATGCTGCGGCGGGCCAGACGGGGCAGCAGCCAAAGCCTGGTGAGCAGGGAACATCAAATGACCGGCTTTTCTACGCGCTGCCAAACTTCCTCACCATGGAAACCAAGAAGCAATTGCCGCCTCTTACCGTCGGTCAGAAGTTCAAAGTTGTGACGCGGGGCTCGTTCGACCCCATTCAGATCCCCTGGTATGGTTTCTTAGCCCTAGTGAGTCAGGCGGAAAACAGCGAACCCGGGTTCCGCCAGGGCTGGGAAGGTTACGGCAAGCGTTATGGCGCGGCCTTCGCCGATGGGACCATCGAAAACTACATGGTGGGAGCGGTTCTTCCATCCCTGCTGCACCAGGACCCGCGTTTCTACCAGCTGGGTCATGGCAGTTTCTGGCATCGTACTGGTTATGCGATGAGCCGGAATCTGATCACGTTCCGGGATCAGGGCGGCCATCAGTTCAACTTCTCAGAAGTCGTGGGTGGCGCCGTGGCTGCGGCAATTTCCACCAACACTTATCATCCAAAGTCGTACTTCACGTATCGCTACAATCCTTCAACCGGGATGACGATGGCAGTTTTTCATCCCTCAGAGCGCACTCTCAGCAACACTGCGAGTGTGTGGGGAACGCAGTACGGCTACGACACGCTCACCCTGGTGATAAAAGAATTTTGGCCTGATATTCGCCGCAAGATTGTGCACAAGCGACAAGGCGAGTCAACTTCCACCAGCCCTAATCACTAGACTCGTTTCATGAATGTCTTGAAAGGGTGTGGCTTCCAGAAGCGCCTCCTGAAGCTGCAAAAACGCAGGCTTCAGCCTCTAAGGGATGCCTGTTGCACCAATCGGCTCAGTTCACTTGCTTTGCCTCTGGCTTGAAGATGACGCCCTGACTCTGCCGGCTATTCATAACCACGCGAATCGGTTGGTCGAAATGCAGATGGCGCACGCACCCGTCTTCAGTGACGGAGGGCTGTTTGCTAAGCCATTCCCAATCGATGGACCCTTCCCCTGCATCCGGGTTGACCGTGAAGTAGCCGATCTGAAATGCCGTGAGGTTCTGGAAAAAATGGCTGCCCTGTGAGGGAGTGACGCGAAAATCGTGGAAGCCGGCCTCTGCAATCACGCGCGCTCCGGAGATCTCATCCCACTCGACAGGGATGCCCAACCAGGGATCGTTTGATCCCCAGCGCCCCACTCCAATCAATAAATAAGGCCGATTTTCACTGCTCAGAACTGCGTTAAAGTGAGCAACAGCCTTGGCCACTTCCTGGCTGCGGGCGCGCTCGAAGCGATGCGAATCAACCAGGATGACGTCGTGCAGGTTTTCGATGCGGCCGTTGCCCAGCACTTTGCTGCTCTGGCAGAGCAACAGATCGGGGTCGACACTGTCGAGCGACAACTCCTGGTAATCGCGCGACAGAGTCAGAGGCCGCACTTGCAGGAAGCCGAACTCTGCGACCGCACGCGGGTGCCGCGGCAGGCAAACTGCAAATTCGATTTCTACCGGATTGCCCAACGCATCTTCCGCAGCCTTGAGCAGCGTGTCGAGAATTGGGGCAAGCGGAAAGGTAGCGTGCTTGAGCATGGGCGCAAAGCTGACGATGCGCACTCCGGGACGGCTCACGCCGTCGTAAATGGCTTGATTGTCAATTGAATAAGTCGAGCCAATCGCGGGCAAAGTGCCATCCGCTTCGGCCACATCCAGATCGAAACGCAATTCGTGCAGATGGCCGGGACGGCCTTCCGTCTCGCCGTCGAGCGAGAGGGCCCAGAATTCAGTTTGGGTGTTTGCCAGAACATCATCGACCGAAGAAAATTGCAGCAGATTCTGTGGATAGCGCGGGCAGAACGTCAGGCACTTGCCGCCGTCCACAACAGCCCGGCCGAGTCCAAGTGCGACCGCCGCGATTCCATCGGCAAATGTCATCGGCGGCACGGGGTAAAAATTGTGAGATCGAACAACACCTGAAAAATCGGGATAAAAGCGCCGGCCGTGCCTTCTACCGATCAGTTCCTGTAGAATCACCGCCATTTTTTCTTCTTCCAGGCGATATGGCGTCGCGCGAACGTAGGCCTTGGCATGACGGCTGAAGGTTGACGCATACACACGCTTGATGGCGTCAACCAGCTCGGCCAGGCGCATGTCGGGATCAGCCGATTGATTTCCCAGCATGACCGTTTCATACACGCCGGTAAAAGGCTGGTATTGCGAGTCTTCGAGCAGGCTGGAGGAGCGGACAGCCAACGGATAGGTGACCTCAGAGAGGAACACCTTCAAGTTTTCCTTTAACTCTTGCCGGAGCTCTGCCGCCAGAAATCTTTGAACAATCTCCCCGTCGTCCTCGCATTGCAGAGCAAAGTCGAGCAGATTGTTTTCCAGCATGAACTGGTCGAATTCATCGGTGGCCAGAACCAGCGCCGGGGGCACAGCAATGCGGATTGCGGCAAAGCGGCGCGTGATGCGGTTTTTGCGTAACAAATGGCGAACGAATGCGAGCCCTCGAGCTTTGCCCCCTAACGACCCGGAACCGATGCGGAGAAAAGCCGACTCCGAAGGCTTGAAAGTTTCGGGGTTGAAGTCACCGATGAGCAATTCGCTCTGCTCGCGGCGGTAATCGTTGATGGATTCGATGAGATTGCGACGCAGATGCTCGGGGCTGGCAAAATCAGAAACCTTGCGCGGACGCAGCTTGGCTGCGAGCGCGAATTCCGTCCGCGCCATCAACCAGTGCGAAAAATGATTGCTTTGCGCATGATAGGTGATGCTCTCGACCGGCACCGTCTGCAATTTTTCTTCGAGCTCGTTCAAGTCCTGGGCGCGGCCGACTTCCTGCAAGTTCGGCAGGCGGAAAACGAAATCTCCGAAGCCGACCTGCTCGGTCAAGATTTTGCGCAGCTCTTTCAGCAACGTGGGCGAACGCTTTCGCAGGAACGAATAACCTTCCGCCTGCGCCCGCGGGCGAAATTCTGTTCGGCTGGTCTGCAGGACAACGGGCACGTCCGGCACCAGCGCCTTGACCAGGCGTGCGATCTCAAATCCAGCCTCAGGGCTAAGTTTGGCATCCCAGGGAAATTCGACATCCGAAACCACTGCAATCAGGTAATCGCGATACTGTTCGATGATCTGAGTTGCCTCTTCGAAGTTCGAAGCCAATAGAATTTTCGGCCGCGCCTGCATGCGCACCAGCTTGTGCGCGACGTTGATGCTCTCCTGAATGACTCGGCGAGACTGCTTGATCAGCTCGGTATAAATCACCGGCAGAAATGACGAGTAATAACGAATGTTGTCCTCGACGACCAGCAGCACAGGCACACCCATGGCGCGTGTATCGTGCAGCACGTTGCGCTTGTCCTCGATGAACTTGACGATGGTGATCAGGATGCGCGAATTGCCCTGCCAGAGAAAGATCCGCTCAATATCGGTGATGGGATTGCGGCTGATGAAATTCTTGATGGCGCGGTAATCGTAAGCCAGGACGACAACAGGAACGTCGAGGCCGGCGAGCTTCACCTCGCGAGCAAGTTCGGCTGCAGTCATGTCCCCGACGACCAGGTTGGTAACGATCAAATTGAAGCGTGGCTGCGAGCGCGCCAGCTCCAGCGCCTCCGCACAGCTTGAAACATGGGTGATGCCGGGAATCTGACGCAGGCTCATTTCCTGCGATTCGTCGATGAGAAGTTCGTTGAGACGTCCATCTTCGCGCAGGATGAATGAATCGTAGAGGCTGGACACCAGAAGGATGTTCTGCACCCGGAAAGGCATCAGGTTCTCGAAGCCTTCGAGGCGCGCTTCGGCATCGAGGAGGGGTTCGGTGGTGGGGGTAGTGGTCATACTAGCTTTCAAATGTCAATCATATCGCCGAATCGATGCAGGTATTAGTGGGGACAGCCGGCCCCGGCTCTCCGGTCGAGCAGAGCTCGACAGCTGGTGCTAGAGGCACCTCTGAAAATAGCCCGGCAGTTCACCGGCGGAACAGCTCCGGCGCTGCCAAGACAAGATTGCCGACCACTGTGCCGCTTTCGAGAAGCGTGTTGGCTCGAGCGGCTTCAATTAGGGGAAGTACACCGCTGATGATCGGCTTAATCTGCCCCTTCTGGAGCAGACGGAACAATGCAGCCCAGTCCTCCAGAAATGGCTTTCGGTAAAACAGCGAGAAACCTGCCCCGTAGATTTTGATCGTTCTCGCGTTTGGGAGCAAGTTGAGCGCGAGCACTTTGGCAAACAGGGTGAGCAAGGCGGGAAAGCTCCCGGGATTGCCGTACTCCACGAGCGCGCCTCCGCGGCGCAACAGCGGGAAGGCTTTCAAGATGTAATCGCCACCCATGCCGTCAAAGATGAAGTCGATCCCGCCGGGCTCGGCGCGGCGAATCACTTCGACGAAGTCCTCGGTGCGATAGTCGATGAGCGTAGCGCCGTATTCCGCCAGGGCCGAGTGCTTGCCCTTGGAGGCAATCCCGTACATCCTGAGCCCGGCGAGCCTGCCTAGATCCAGGAACGCCGTGCCACATCCACCGCTCGCTCCGATAATGAGCACCTTGTTGCCGGCTCTCACCTTCGCGCGCCGGTGCAACGACTGGTACGCCGTAAGGTAGTTCAGCACCACCGGAGCCGCTTCGGCGGGATCGAGAGATTGAGGAACAGCAACAAGCCGGGATGCAGGCAGGTAGGCATACTCGGAGTAGCCTCCAAGCGCTGGGTACGCTGCCACCCTGGCACCGGGCGCGACCCGCAGAACACGTGAGCCAACAGCATCGACGACCCCCACAATGGCAATGCCCGGCTCGTAGGGCGGCTTAGGAGCGAACGGGCTGCGTCCATAGCGGATCTGCACGTCGGGTAGGCAAACACTACACGCCAGAACCTTGACCCGCGCTTCCCTCGCCGACGGCTCGCGCAGGTCGCACTCGGTGACCTGCAGATTCGCGGGCGGGCCACGTTTGGTGACAAGGATACGCTGGTATGTCACTGTTAGACCCTCATTGATCTTTCAGCAATCGCCACGGGAATAGCCTGGCAGGAGACCAAGAGCAAAATCCCCACTCTGTCCCTGCAAAAAACGCAGGGGCAAGAGTGGGGCAGCCGATTCGTGATCGCCGATCGCTCTACCGGGCTTTACTCGCCAGGGGCAGTTGAGGGCGGCTGTCCCCGCACAATCAACTACATCTCGACCAACTACACCAACCCCTGATCCAGCATCGAATCCGCCACTTTCAAGAAGCCGGCGATATTAGCGCCGTTGACCAGGTTGCCGGGCGTGCCGTATTTCTCGGCCGTCTCATAGCAGTTGCGGTGGATGGCGATCATGATCTTGTGCAGCTTGTCATCCACTTCTTCGCGCGTCCAGGAAATGCGCGCGCTGTTCTGCGACATTTCGAGGCCGCTTGTGGCCACGCCGCCCGCATTCGCCGCCTTCGCCGGACCATAAAGAATCTTGGCATCCAGGAACATCTTGGTTGCCTCTAGCGTGCTCGGCATGTTGGCGCCCTCGGCCACCAGCTTGATGCCATTTTTCAGCAGGTTTGCCGCGTCTTTCGCGGTGATTTCATTCTGCGTGGCGCTCGGGAAAGCGCAGTCGCCCTTAATGTTCCACAGCGGGTTGTGATCGAGCTTCACGTCGGTGGGCATGAAGATCGCTTTCTTGAACTTGTCGGCATAGTCGCGAATGCGTCCACGCTTCACGTTTTTCAGTTCAAGAACGAAATCCAGTTTCTCGCGATTGATGCCATCGGGATCGTAGATCACGCCATTTGAGTCGGACACGGTCACCGGCTTCGCGCCAAAGTCGAGCAGCTTCTCAACCGTGTACTGCGAAACGTTGCCGCTGCCCGACACCAGGCAGACTTTGCCTTCGAGAGAGTCTTTGCGGCTCTTCAGCATTTCGTTGGCAAAATACACGCATCCATAACCGGTAGCTTCCGGACGAATCAGCGACCCGCCCCAGCCCAGGCC
>JASIEN010000394.1 GCA_030045935.1 Candidatus Sulfotelmatobacter sp. | reverse complement strand
GCGGCCGGCGAAGTAAGGGTCACCTGGATAGAGAGCGAGGTATTGGTCAAGACCCCGAGTGGATGGAAAATTGCTCTCGGCCATAGTTCACTACTCCCGAAAGCCCAAAAATAGCGCTCGGCCATCCGACAACTGTTGCTAACAGGCGATTACACTCACAATCCCCGGCATGGACGCGGCCGAGGCGCACGAAAGGATGGTGCAACTGGCGCTGGCGCCCGAGCTAGGCGGAGCGGCGGGTGAAGTCCGCAAGCCATCGAAAGGCTGGTAGGCGCGGCAGGACTCGAACCTGCAACCACCGGATTAGAAATCCGGTGCTCTATCCGTTTGAGCTACGCGCCCGTCGACCAACAATCCTATCCAATTATAAGGTTGCGCAGTTTGGCGATGGAGTATGATGCCGTATCCCATTGAGTCCTTCCTCTCCATCCCGGCTGGCGTATATCGACTGGATGCGCGGCCTGGCGTGCCTCCTGATGTTTCAGACCCACTGCTACGATTCATGGCTTAGCCCAGCTGAGCGCCAGTGCAAGTTCTTCATGTACTCGCAGCTAGGCGGAACGTTTCCTGCTCCTCTCTTCTTATTCCTCGCGGGAATCTCGTTTGCCCTGGTCACGGAAAAGCTCTGGAAGAAAAATTTGCCGCCGGCTCAAATCGCCCGCACGACTATTCGGCGTGGCGCTGAAATTTTCGGCTTCGGCCTGCTGTTTCGCTTGCAGGAATATCTGATCGCCTGGGGCTGGGCGCCGCGTAGCGACCTGCTTCGGGTTGACATTCTGAACACCATCGGCGTTTCGATGATGCTGATGGGAGTTCTTTGCTGGCTGGTTCTCGCCACGCGCGCGCAGGTTCGCGTGAGAGCCGCGCTGGTCGTGGCTTCGATCGCAACCGCAGCACTGGTTTCTCTGCTCACTCCGCCGCTTTGGACGACCTGGCGTCCTGACTGGCTGCCGTGGCCGATCGAGTCGTACATCAACGGCGTGCACAACCTGGGCACACCCCAGGCGTGGTTGTTCCCGATTTTTCCCTGGACTGCATTCGCCTTCGCCGGTCTGGCTGCCGGGTTTGTTTTACAGAGTACCTGGGCGCACGATCGGGAAAACACCATATTTCTTCTGCTCGGTGCATCGGGACTCGTGTTCGTGGTTCTCAGCCGCTGGTTCGATGCACAACCTCGGCATCTCTACGCCGTTTACGACTACTGGCATACCAGCCCGAACTTCTTTTTGATTCGCGTCGGCATGTTGCTGATGATTTTGGCGGCTGGCTACGCATGGTGCCGCTGGGGTTACGCACAAAAGCCCGCAGCACAGTTGGGATTCAGCCCGCTGATTCAATTGGGGCAGGCTTCGCTGCTGGTGTATTGGGTCCACATCGAATTCGTTTATGGACGCTTTTCCATTTTGACCAAACACAGTGTGGATTTACGCACGGCTTCCTTCGGTTTGCTTACGATCTTTGTGGCCATGCTGGTTCTTGCCATCGTGCGGACGCGCATGAAGGGACGCGGTGCTGAATTGATGGCGTGGTTTCGCAGTCCGGCTCGCGCGTAGGACAATATCACGCAATACGGAAATGAGAAATGTTCCGTCTCCTCGAACTTACGCGTGATTTACCGAAACATATCCCTCGACCCCCAAATAGCTCAGAAAAGCCCGCGTGAGTTCCACCTTCAACGCCTGATCGTCTTTGGGCAGCAGGCCCTTCCACTCTTTCAATCCTGCGGTTGGGAAGACGACCAGTTGGAACAGCGTCCCGACTACCATCATTAGCCCTGTCGATACTGCCACGCGGGGATCGGGATGGCGGATCTCATCGCGGTGCGCCAAGAACAAATCGACGACGCGCTGGAAAAAACTGACCTCGAGCCTGCACGCCTTTCGGGCAAAAGGAGTGTTTTGCCGGCCCTGGACAAATTGTTTCATCGCGCGCAGTAATGCGGCTTTCGACCGGTAGGTCACCACCATCCCTGTAATCACCTGCTCGGCAAAAACCGCAAGCGGAACCTGCGCCAATGCGATGGGCGTCATGCCAGTGCGCATACTTTCTTCCTGGCGCTCGAGAATACCGAGGATGGCGGTTTCGAGCAGCGCGTCCTTGTCATGAAAACGCCGATAGATGGAACCGGGCGTGAGGCCGGCGTGCTGGGCGATGCGAGGGATGGTGGCGCCTTCCACGCCATGTTGGCCCAGTACTTCAGTCGTGGCCTGCAGCAGCTTGCGCAGCGATTCGCGGCTGCGTTCTTGATAGGCGGGAAGCACTTTTTTTTCGGCCATGAAAATATTTTATAAAAAGCTTGACATAATGTAAATGTAAATATACATTTACATACGAGGCCACGCGACTGCTGTCGCCCTGGTTCCCGCTCGAAGGAGAAGAAAGGCATGAACGCACACAAAGCAGCTCTGTCATTCGCCGATATTCCGCAGTCCGCTTCCCGGCCAAAGTCGAGTCTGAAACCAGTTTTCATCGGCCCCAATGGGCTGCGCGCCGGCTGGCGGCTGCTCATCTTTTTCGCCTTGTGCGCGGTGCAGCTTGGCGGGTTTATTTTCGTACGCGTTCACTTTTTCGGCGCTCCCCTAAGAGAGCCCGCCGGTCCGATAACCGCCACGCCGATGATGCTGGGCGGGTCTGAAGCGGTCCAATTGCTGTTTGTGGTGATCGCCGTCCTCATCATGGGCAAAATCGAGGGCCGCAATTTCAGCGATTACGGCCTGCCCTTGCGCCAGATTCTTGGCAAAGACTTCTGGCGTGGGTGTCTGTGGGGTTTTCTGGCGATCAGCGGCGCGCTGCTGGCAATGTTCGTGCTCGGCGGCTTCCGCATTACCGGCCTGGCTCTGCACGGAAGCGCAATTTTGTCTGCGCTGGCCGCCTGGACGCTAGCGTTTTTCGTGGTTGGAATTTTCGAAGAGTTTCTGTTTCGTGGGTACCTTCAATACACACTGGCTACGGGCATCGGCTTCTGGCCGGCCACGTTCGCCATGGCGGGCTTGTTTGGTTTAGGTCATGCTTTCCGTTCCGGCGAGACCGTAATTGGCGCGATCTCTGCAGGCAGTTTCGGTCTGCTCTTCTGTCTTTTCCTGCGGCGCACGGGCAATATCTGGCCGGCGATCGGTTTTCATGCGGCGTGGGATTGGGGACAAACTTTCTTCTACGGAGTTCCCAACAGCGCCCTCTTGCCGTCCCGCAATCTGCTTCACGCGACTCTCAGCGGCCCGACCTGGCTTGCCGGTGCATCGGTCGGTCCTGAGGCCACCATTTTTTGTCCGCTTGCGCTACTGATCGTAGGGATCATTTTCAGCCGTTATTATCGGGAGAATCGGTATTCGGCGGGGGTGAAATAATGAGTGCCACATACAGCGCTTCGAACCCGATGATTCCGATGGATGACACGCACGGTTCACCGCACCACGCCATCGCGCCTGCGTGGCATACCGTTGTCGTTCTTCTGGCAATGTTCGGCCTTTCCGCGGCGGGCGCCATCAGCCCGAAGCTTTTCCCCCTTGGCGGCTGGCATAATCACGCCGCGGGATACACATTCATCATCGTGTTCGAGTGGATCGTCGCATTGTTCATTGCCTGGGGCGTGAAGCGCCAGGGTGTTTCTATCTCCGACCTGATCGGAGGCAAGTGGGCGCGACCCAGGGATTTCTTCCGCGATCTCGGCATTGCCATCGGTTTTTTTCTGGTTTGCGGCGTCGGCGTGGTGAGTGGCGTTGGGCATCTGCTCAAAGCCGCTCCGAATCAGGCGGTCCGCAGTATGTTCCCGCATGGTCTCACGGAGATAGCCCTCTGGCTGTTGATGTCGCTCACCGCCGGTTTCTGCGAGGAACTGATTTTTCGCGGATACCTCCATCGCCAGTTCGCGGCACTCACCAACTCAGTTTGGGCGGCCATCGTTCTACAGGGACTTTCGTTCGGCGCGGCTCACGGTTATCAGGGATGGAAGCTGATGGTCGTAATTGCAGTTTATGGAAGTCTATTTGGAGTGCTCGTTCAATGGCGCCGGAGCTTGCGTCCAGGCATGATGACGCATTTTATACAGGATGGCCTGTGGGGCGTGGTGGCTGGCTATCTGATGCGCTGATCATGCGTGCAAGATGCGCCCGTTGGCGGATTGCAGATTCAATAATCTGACCATCGAAAAAAATCGATTCGAGGTGGATTATGGCTCCTGTTCTTACGCATCTTCTCGCTGCTTATTGCATCGTGGCCGCTCCATGGCTGGGTCGCGCCTTGTATCAGAAAACCATGAAGCGCACGGAGGCCGGCGATCCGCTGGCCAAGATAAAACTCTATCGCTTCATCGTGATCGCGCAGATCATAAGTTCCGCCATCATTCTCTGGCTGTGCCTTTCGGGTGCGATTACGGCGACGCGCCTCGGCCTTGGCGCGCCGCGCTCCTGGTGGCTGACTGTAGCTTTGTCTGGGGCCACCGTGGCCCTCCTCATATGGTCTTCGTTTTCTCTACGAAAAAAAGGAGCGAAGGTCCGCGAAAAATTGCAGCAC
>JASIEN010000393.1 GCA_030045935.1 Candidatus Sulfotelmatobacter sp. | reverse complement strand
ACGAAGAGCTGACCCCCGGGAGCCTGGACAACGCGGTCCGAGCGCTGCGGCGCATTCATTTTCGTCGTCGCCACGAGCAGGTGCAGTTGGAGCTGAAAAAGCCGGGCATCAGCGGAGATCGAGATAAGATGCGTGAACTGCTGCTGGAACTTGAAAATCTAAACCAGGCTCTAAGGGGTCTAAGTCTGGCGGAAGATCTCTTGCGAACTGGGTAATCGGCGTCCCCACTGCTGGGGCGGAATGCGGCTGGAGCCAAAATCGCCTGTCAGGCATCTAAATGTATAAGAGCGCTGGATATAGCGGCAGACGCGCGGAAGACCCAAGGCGAATCAAAATAGACTGGGCGCTGACAAACATGCTAAAATCTGTAAGTTTGTGCTGGCGGCAGAACTCCGCGCTCTCCCAGACCCACCTTTCAAACAGCAGCAGTGCTCTGCATGCGGAGCAAACTGAATACTTTTGAGGATACCTCTTGGCTCTTGAAGATAAGTTCGATGACATAAAAAAGCTGGTCGATGCCGGGAAAGAAAAGGGATACCTTACCTACGATCAGGTCAATGACCTCATCCCGCACGATGTGCACAGTCCCGAAGACCTGGACGACCTGCTGACCACGATCGGCACGCAAGGAATCGACGTGCTGGAAGGCCCCAAACCGCCTTCTGCGGCACTCGACCGAAAATTCGAAGACCTGGAAGAGGGCGAGGATGTCGAACTCGACCTGACCCCGGGCGCCCTGGAAAAAACCAATGACCCCGTCCGCATGTATTTGCGCGAGATGGGAACCGTCCCTCTTCTAACCCGGGAAGGCGAGGTGGAAATCGCCAAGCGCATTGAGCGCGGCCAGTTGCGTGTGCTCAAGGCACTTTCGCGGTCGCCTATTGTGATTCACGATCTGCTGGCCATGGGCGAAGACCTCAAAAAAGGTGTGCGCTCGATCAAAGAGGTCGTCACCTTCGATGAGGAAGAAATCACCGACGAAATTCTGCAAAACCGGCTGAATGAATTTACCGGCAAGATCGACCACATGGCCAAGCTATACAAGCGTGTCGGAATCTTGCAGGAAAAGTACGTGGCGGTTTCGGAGAAAAAGCGTCCCAAGGACCATCGCCGGGCACGGCGGAAGCTGGCCCGGGCAATCGTCGACGTTTCCCGAGCCGTGCGCATGCTCGGGTTCACCAACACCGAACGCAAGCGCTTGATCGACCGGGTAAACAAGACGGTCGATGCCATGCGTTCGCTCGACCGCCAGGCGCAGAACCTCGAACGCAAGGCAGAAGCCACGCGCAGCGAAGATGTAAAGAAAGAATACCGCCGGCAGGCGCGCGCTGTTCGCAGCGAGATCGAGAAACTCGAGCAGGAAGCAGGCCTGTTGTTCACGGAGATCAAGCGCACGCAGCGCGAGATCATCCAGGGCGACATGGACGCCGAGCAGGCCAAACGTGAACTGATCGAGGCTAACCTGCGGCTCGTTGTTTCTATCGCCAAAAAGTACACCAATCGCGGGCTGCAATTCCTCGACCTGATTCAGGAAGGCAACATCGGCCTGATGAAGGCGGTCGACAAGTTCGAATACCGCCGCGGGTATAAGTTTTCGACTTATGCCACGTGGTGGATTCGGCAGGCGATCACTCGCGCGATTGCCGATCAGGCACGCACCATCCGCATCCCGGTGCACATGATCGAGACGATCAACAAGTTGATCCGCACATCACGGCAGCTGGTGCAGGAACTGGGGCGCGAGCCAACGTCGGAAGAAATTGCCAAGCGCATGGATATCCCGGTGGCGAAAGTGCGCAAGGTGTTGAAGATCGCGCAGGAGCCGATTTCTTTGGAAACGCCAATCGGCGAAGAAGAAGATTCGCATCTTGGCGACTTCATCGAAGATCGCGCAGTGGTTTCACCAGCAGAGGCGGTAATCAATGTCAACCTGAAGGACCAGACTGGTCAGGTTCTGCGCACGCTGACGCCGCGCGAAGAGAAAGTCATCAAGATGCGGTTTGGACTTGAAGACGGCAGTGAGCACACCTTGGAAGAGGTCGGCCAGTCGTTTGCGGTCACGCGCGAACGCATTCGGCAGATCGAAGCCAAGGCACTGCGGAAATTGCGCCATCCATCGCGCTCGCGGAAGTTAAGGGCGTTTATGGACGGGGTGAGAGATTAGAGCGTAACAATTCGGCAGGCACTATCTGACGCCCTCGCACATGCGAGGGCACTTTTTTCGCAGGCGTGGTTGCCCCAACCGGGTTAGTGCTGGTCCCGCTTCCGCAGGTAATCAATAAACATCTGTTCGACCGGCTTGTCGTAGGCCATCAGCACGTGCCGGACGGTGTGTCCGCTGACGAAGTGACAGACTTCCTCGGCAAGATTTTTGGCGTGGTCGCCGGCGCGCTCTAACGATTGCGTCATGAAAATGACTTGCAGGCTGGCCTGACGGGCGATGTTTTCCGGGTTCTCAATGTGGCGAAGGAAGATGAGATTGCGCAGGCGATCCATTTCGCTGTCGGCGCGGAGGACGTCGACGGCTTTGCCGACATCGCGGGCGGAGAAGGCGTCGCCCACATCGGTGAGCATTTTTTCGAGGATGGTGGCCATGTGGGTAAGATCGCGAGTATCGTCGGAGTCGACTCGTCCGGCGGCCGCCTGCGCGCTATTGGCAAAGCTGAGCAACAGGTCGCCGATGCGCTCGAGGCCGATCATGAACTTCATGCAGGCGAGAAGCTCGCGAGCCTGCGCAGGTTCGACCTCGGTGATGGCCTGGGTGACGGCATCGTCGAGTTCCATGTCGAGCTGGTCCAGTTCGCGCTCGCGCTGCCTTAAAGAATTGAGCAGCGGCGCCGAGCCGGTGGCGATGCCCTCGGCCGCGGCGGCGGCGGCTTCCTTGGCAAGGCGACAGGCTTCGATCGTGCGCCGAACGATGTGATGGTGCGCTGGTTCGGGAGTGAGACTTTCTGCGCGGACAGTACTCATGAGGGAATCCCTGTGGCGCGTGCGGTGGAAGCGCGACCCTATTTGATGTGATTTTGCCGTACCCATAGACACACGGTCAACGGGTAAGAATAAGGGCTGGTCTTTACAGAGGAGTTAAGAGGGTGTGAATTTTCGGTCATTTTTGGGCTCAGATCTGTAGATTTTTGGGCCGGGGGCACGGCTAGAGCTTCTGCCGAGGTTTGGCATCTCGCGGCCGGGCGAGGGTCGCATAGGCCGAAGCGACGGTCGAAACCCTTCTACGTTGCCTAGGGAACGCGGTACTAAGGGTTCTAGGCATGATGGCGTTGCTGGCGTTGCTGGCGTTGCTGGCGTTTAGCAGCTCTGCGCTGTGCCTTCTGGTATTTCTTCATGGCTTTCTGCTGACGCTTGGCCTGCTTCCGGTTGTATTTTTGCTGCTGTTTCATAGCCCGTTTTGCTTCGCTCTGGTTTTCGCCGATGGCCTTGTTCTCTTTGCGGGCAAAGGCGGGAAGCGACGCCAGACTGATGACGGCAAGCAGCAGAAAGGCCGCGATGCGTTTCATGTTATCTCCGGTTGTGATGATCTTAACATTGGAACGCCGCGCGTCAGGAACCTTGAGGCTGATAACTTTGGTAACTTTGAAAAAAGGGGAAATACTGAAGCACTTGGCGGAGAACAGACGAGCGCAAACCACAGCAATTTCCTCATGATCATCGCGCTCTGGTTGCGCCGAAGCTCAATCCTGAAAGACTGGTCAGTCGCCGCGGTTCTATACCCTTGGCGGCAGTAAGCACGTGGAAGCTCTCACCCATCCCTGCGGGAGTGACCAGATGTTTCAGTTGCAATGCGACCTTGGCGCGTTCCTGCGGCAAGCGGCACTCTTCAAAAGCGTCGGCAAACTGGTTTGCTTCGCCAATTCCCATCAGGAACTGTGATTGGGTGACCAGCTTGTGCGTGTTCATCCCTTGCTTCTGTGCGGCGGCGGCGAGCGCGGTGAAGTTCACATCGGCGGTGATGTCCTGCTCGCCCGGCGCTTCGTATGGACTGGCGCTTATGGAATGCTTGCGAATCGCCTTCAGCGTTCCGCGATGGCTTCCCGCAAGTTGCTCCTCGCGCGTGTAGCCGTAATCGATGGCGGTAACAAATCCGCGCTGCAGGCTGGCTGCAATTTGCTCCACATAGTTTTGCGCCAGAAGCGGAACCTCGAGGCGCTCACCCCGCTCAGGATGGACTGAATAGCGATCGAGGAATTGCAGTTCCTCATTCGTTGGCTGTGCCCAGCTCTCGACGAAGCGGCCCTCGCGCGCGTCAATGCGGAGCGAACCCTGCGTGCTGAGGATTTCGACTGGAAGCGCATCGAAAAATTCATTCGCGAAGACAACGCTTGGCACAGCCGGCGGGCTCTCGAGGACAGAAGCCGGAGAGGGCACGACTTCACTCGTGTCGATACAGTCATTAAACAATGGGGTTTCAGCCCCCGGGGACATGATCACAGCTTTCTCAGCGTTCAAGTAGCGCTCCAACTTAGCTTCCATCCGCGCCCGTAGAGCAGACGAGCGTTCGACCAGCACATACCGCAACGCCGCGAAAAAATCGGGAAACTTCTTCTCAGCCCATCCCAGAACATCCTGCGCGAAAAGACCGCGGCCCGGACCCAGTTCCACC
>JASIEN010000392.1 GCA_030045935.1 Candidatus Sulfotelmatobacter sp. | reverse complement strand
TGTCTCTGTGCCTCCGTGGTGAAATCCATATACAATCGTGCCCGTGACAGCTCGCTGGCCACAACATGTGTTCCGCTACGCCGCGTGCATCGTTGCAGCCGAGGGTGTGGCGCTGATTCTTCGCCACCTTCTACATGTCAATGCCACCACCGTAGCCATGGCATACATATTGATGGTGCTAGTGGTCGCGGCGTTCTGGGGATTTCGCTTCTCTATTTGTCTTACTGTCGCGGCGGCGCTCGCCTTTGATTATTATTTTCTTCCTCCCATATACACATTCAAGATTGCTGATCCGCAAAACTGGGTAGCCGTGCTGGCCTTTCTGGTAACGGCGGGCTTTACCAGCGAACTCGCTGATCGCGCCCGCCGGAGGACGCGCGACGCAGTGCAGCGCCGCCGCGATGTTGAGCGCCTCTATGCCTTCAGCCAGCGGCTGCTTGCCACCGACAACGTGGCTGAGTTGCTGAATGCGATTCCCGCATACGTCCGCGATGGTTTCGGCGCCAAAGCGGCGGCGATTTACTTGCTCAGTTCACAACAGGTATACCGCACGGATGCGACGGCCAGTCATTTTCAGGTCCACGACATGCAGCTGGTCAGCTCACGCGGTGAGCCCGTAATTGATATTCAACACGAAATTTCGGTCACGCCGCTGCATTTGGGCACGAGGACAACCGGAGCTGTCGGCATCGCTGGAGCAGTGCTGTCGCGCGCAACTTTGGAAGCGCTGGGAAGCATGATCGGCATCGCCATCGAGCGCGCCGGTGCGATCGAAAAGCTTTCCCAGGCCGAAGCCGCGCGCCAGAGCGAGAATCTGCGGGCTGTCCTGCTGGACTCGGTGACTCATGAACTGCGCACCCCGCTTACTGGAATCAAGGCCGCGGTCACAGGACTGCTATCTGACTACAACCTGAACGACGCACAGCGCCGGGAGCTGCTTACGGTCATCAACGAGGAAACCGACCGCCTCGATCGCCTGGTGGGCGAAGCGACTGAGATGGCTCAACTCGACGCCCACAAAGTTGAGCTGCACATGGCGCCGGTAGAAATTGCTTCGGTGGTCGAATCCGCAATCGAAGAATCCCGAACGGTTCTGGGGCAGCATCCGCTCGATGTGCAGATTGCGCCAGAGCTGCCCAGGGTGCGTGCCGATGCCGACCGCATTGCGGAAGTCTTGAAGCAACTGCTGGAGAACGCTGCCAAGTACTCGCCTGGCGCAGCCCCGATCGCAATTACCGTCGAGCGCAAGGATAACCGCGTTGTCACCAGCGTCACCGACCATGGTCCTGGGATCGATGATTTTGAACAGTCCCTGATTTTCGACAAGTTTTACCGCGGGCGCGATCAGCGCTACAGCGTGCAAGGCACCGGCATGGGACTGGCCATCGCCAAGGCAATCGTCGAGGCGCACAACGGCACCATTGGCCTGTGCAGTCAGGTGGGCCACGGTTCGGTTTTTTATTTTGAGCTGCCGGCGGCGTGAAGAAATCTATTCTTCTCCAACAAACGCCACACGTGCGCGAGCTTGGCACCCTATGCGAAGAGGAGGATTCTTATAAATTCCACTTAGCTTAAGGTGACCAACCATGCCGAACGTCAGCCTCAATTCTTCAGCTTCGGCCGTTCGCATGCATCCACAATTTTCGTGGGATCGATCGCGTCTCTATCCACCTGCTCTTCCAGAATCTTTCCGTCTTTTCCAATGAGGAAATTCACTCGCCGCGCAGCTTTGTATTTATCCACGTAGATTCCGTACTCGCGCGTAACGTCGCCGCCCCAGTCACTCAGCAGCGGAAAGCTCACTCCAATCTGATCGGCAAACGCTTTATTGGCGAAGGGACTATCCATGCTCACACCCAGAACTTGAGTGTCGGTTGCATCCAGCCGCTTCAAATCCTGCTGGAGCGCCTGCATCTGCTTGGTTCAACCGCCAGTAAAGGCAAAGATATAAAAGGCGAGCACAACGTTTTTTTTGCCGCGGTACTGACTTAGCGAGATATCTTTCAAGTCGTTGCCATCGAAATATTTCAATGTGAAACTTGGCGCCATATCGCCAACTTTCGGCATCGATTTGGCAGCGCTTTGCGCCGAAACCGGTCTTGCCGCCAGCGATAGCACGCCGAGCAGCAGCGAAATCATCAGCAGTTTGGATAGCTTGTTGCGCATCGTGAATCTCCAGCGCGAAATCATACCCTATCGCGGCTACAGGCGTGTCAATTCCCGGCGATAAGATCTGAAAGCCTCTGTTCGCGAAGCACCAAAGGTACCCTGCCCATAGACGTTTCGCATTGCCGAGTAGACCGACAAACCAGTAAATTCAAGCAAGAACTGGTAGTGATGTGGCTTGATGAGGAAGCGAGCCTAGCGCGCCCGTTCGGTCGCTTTCGCTCTCTCAGGGGCAGGCTTCGCGGTCGCGCGGCTCGCACAGATTTTTTCGCTGCGCAAAGGAAGCTTGCTCAGGATGACATGCAAACTGCATCACTACGCAAGAACTTCAACCTCCCCGGGACTGGGATGAGCCTCACAACCTTAAACGACATTTTCTTCGCGGTAAGCGAGCGCAATGCCGATCGCGTCATGCTGCATAAAGAAGGTGGCGCCTGGCAGGCGATTTCCGCGTCACAGTTTTGCCGCAAGGTCACTCGCGTCTCGCGTGCCCTGCGGGAGTGGGACGTTCGCAAAGGCGATCGGGTCGCCATCCTGAGCGAAAATCGGCCGGAATGGGCGATCGCTGATTTTGCGACATTGCTAATCGGCGCGGTCACGGTTCCCATCTATTCAACGCTTACTCCCGAGCAAACCGCCTACACGTTGCGTGACTCCGGCGCGACAATCATTTTTGTTTCCACCGAACATCAGTTGCGCAAGGTGCAATCGATCTTCTATCAGACACAAGTAAGAAAAATCGTGGTTATGGATTCAGTACATGTGCCTCAGGAGCTTTCCTCTACCTATGCCCTGATGATCGATCTGATGACCCGCGGCGAGCCGAGGCTCGATTCCGAGACCGAAGCGATCGCCCGCTCCATTCAGCCCGACGATTTGGCCACGATCATCTACACCTCAGGCACGACGGGGACATCCAAGGGCGCGATGCTGACGCACGGCAACATAGCCTCAAATATTAATTACTCGCTCCTCGGATTCGATATGCATCCGGGGCTGATTTCGATCTCGTTCTTGCCGTTGTCTCACGTCACCGCACGCCATGTAGATTTCTCGTTGCTTTACCACGGGGTCGTTCTTGCCTACTGCCCGTATATCGAGAATCT
>JASIEN010000391.1 GCA_030045935.1 Candidatus Sulfotelmatobacter sp. | reverse complement strand
CAGCGCGCGAAAGTCACGCCGCCGACGAAGTTCAGGGCTGGGAATTACAGCAGGAATCTCTTGCGCCTCTTCCAGCACGGCTGGCGGAAAACGATGTGGCAGATGGAACTTGCGGATGGTAATTTCGACGTCGACTCCAAAATCGTCGGGAGAGCCGAGAATCTCAATCACGCGTCCGCGCGGACTGCGTGTTGGGGTGGGCCAGTCTGTGAGCTCGACATCAACCACAACTCCTTCGAGGTTGTTCCATTCGCTGTGCCGCGCGGCTTCGTTACCTAACACGCGATCGACAGAGGCAGCCTTTCTCTTTCCATTTTGTACTCCTTGCGTTTCGCGGGAAGGTTTCACCGCGGTGGACACGGAGTCTCCCTTCGTTCGCGGATACTCCATGCCGTGCGGAATTACGATCTCTTGCGTAATCTTCGTATCCATCGGAGTGACAAAGTTATGGCGGTTTCCGTAGTGGAACGTCCCCACTACCGTGGGATTCGCCCGGACAATCGGCCGTGCGATGCGGCCTTCAGCACGGCCATCAGAACGAACCGTAGTTATTTCCACCAACACGCGATCTCCGTGCATGGCGTTGCCGATGAGATGAGGAGGAACGAAGATATCCCCCTGCAATCGGGACCTGAGTGTCGCACCCAACGAACTCGCGTCTGGAATGACAAAGCCAAATCCGTCGCGGTGCATGGTAAGACGGCCGGCAACGAGATTCTTGTTCGCCGCGGCCTGCGGCAGCGCATATCGATCTGAATCGATCTCAACCAGCTCTCCGCGAGTGACCAGCTTTTCGAGATGAGCCTCAAGATCACGCCGCGCTTCGCCATGCAATCCGAGCTCGCGTACCAGTTGCTTGAATCCGGCGGCGTGCTTGGGCTGCCGCGAAATGTGTCTCAGAATGGCGGAGTCAGACAGCATGAAGTATCGAGGATCTCAGGTCACAATACGCGACGAGACAGGCCTGGCGCTCGCGTCGAGAATTCTTGATTCTGCGGCGACACAATCTCCGATTTAGCCTCAGGAAACTGCCCGCTGAGAAAATCAATAAAGGCCCGCGATTTTGGCCGCCTGGAGGTACGCCCATGTGCCAACCGCAGCAGGAACACCAACGCCTTAAGTACATCCAGGTTTTTCAAAGTGCTATAGCCAAGCTGCTTCTGCTCGGCCTCGCGGTACTGCTTCATCATCTGTTCCAGCTCGACAGCAACGGCATGCTGTGCGCCACTGGTGAGCGGCTGCTCATAATGAAGGCCCGAGTTAGCCAGCCGCTCATAGCTCGTGCACATCGCCGAGAGCGCCGCAATCAGATCACGATCGTTGAGCGTGCGGTCTGCCTGCACCGCTTTCAACAATGCATAGCTCAGGCCCATCAGCAAATGCTCGCGCTCATAGGTGAATTGTTCAGACACCTCTACCTGCAAAAACAGCGACGCAGTGTCGAACTGCCCGGCCGGACGGGGCTTTTCGTGTTCCCGCGCCTGCTGTAAGTAGGGGCACTCGCCCGGACAATCTAGTGTTACCTCACGCTGTTCGCCGCAGCACTGCGGACAGATGCGTCCGTGAATGGCAGGGCAAAATCGTTTTTCTTTGCGAATTTCGCAGATGGGGCAGGCCAAATCTAAATCCTCTCCTTCAGCATTATGGCATTCGCAGTCGCCGGAAAATGCGAACTCCCATTCGATGAAAAATCGGCTTCTGGGATGCGACGCGCCGCTGCCAGGACGCTCTCAGCCAGCACTTTGCACCTTACAAAGGGCGATTTTGGGCCATTTTGGAACCGCTACCCCCATTTTCTCGTGTAAAAATGCTACTTTTTGTGTATGATCATGCTGGAACCCGCATAAAATAAGGTTTTCCACAGGGTTGCTGATATAACATTCATCCCGGAATTCAATTCAATTATTTTTTAGGAGGAAACATGGCATCAGGTTTGACCAAGACCCAGCTCGTCCGTCATCTGGCGGAGAAAACCGAAATCCCCAACAAAACCGCAGCGGCATTTCTGGAAGAACTCGCCGACGTCGCAGTGAAGGAAACCAAGAAGAATGGCGTTTTTGTCGTGCCTGGCCTCGGCCGCCTGGTGAAGGCGCACCGCAAGGCCCGCATCGGACGCAATCCGCAGACCGGTGAGCCGATTCAGATCAAGGCCAAGACCGTCGTGAAGTTCCGCGTTGCCAAGGCCGCGAAAGACGCGATTGCACCCAAGAAGTAGTTTCGCGCGAGATTAAATGAAAGGCCGGCGCAAGCCGGCCTTTTCCTTTAGTGTGCAGATCGAGGCTCGCAGCTAGCCCCCCGGCCCATCATTCGAAACATACTGCTCGAGCGACTCCAGCTGGCGGCTGAGGTCTTCGACGCGCCACTCCAGCAGATTGCGAATGGAAAGAACTCCCAGCAGCTTGCCGCCGTCGTCGGCCACCGGCAAGTGCCGAAAATGCCGTTCCAGCATGATGGTGAGCGCTTCTCCCGGGCCCGTGCGCCGGGTGGCCATTTCGACCGGGGTGGTCATCATTTCGCGGACCGAAGTAGTCTCCGGGTCCAGCCGGCTGAGCGCCAGCTTGCGCAGCACGTCGCGCTCGGTAAAGATTCCGGCGACCCGATAGTCGGAGTCGACCACGGCCACCGCTCCCACATGGTGGTCGAGCATTTTATTGATGGCATCGGCGACGCTGGCTTCCAGAGGCACAGCAGCAATCTCGCGATCACAAAGCTCCAGGACGCTCATAGAACCTCCTTACACTCGACAATGATGCTGAGCCGGCCCGGTGAGGAAATCACATCCGGATTGATGCATTATGCTCGCGCCGATGCCGATGTCAAGAGGATTGAAATGATTTTACGAACCTTTAATTCAGATGAAGGAAAAAACCCCCCGTCCGCAAGAATCTGAGTCCGATTCGGAGACTGAGGATGAGACCTAAGCGCTGGTTCGTAAGCGGGACGGCTTTGGTGCTTCGCCGCTCCACTTGCCGGCCAATGTCTCCAGTTGCCCGAACAGCTTTTCCAGGTCGTTCATGCGATCGGTGATGCCATAGGTCACGGTCGGAGGAATGGTCTGTTCGTAATGCCGGAACACGAATCCGGCGTTCTCCAATGTCCGCAGCCGTTCCGTCAGCACCCGTGCCGAAATGCCGTCCACCTGCTGCCGCAGACGCCCGAACCGCGTGGGACCGTTATGGCTTAAAGCCCATAGAATGTGCATCGTCCAGGGGCGGGCCAGCAGATCCAGCAAGCCCCCGATCTTGCAAGGCGAATGATTCGCAGTGCCTCGTTGGGTACCCATTTATACTAAGTTACTCTAAAGTTCCTGCTTTGTAAAGTATCTTCAGTTATGTTTTGTAACCACGGCAGAATCCCCGCATCCAACCCAACTGCACGAAATTGAGTGCAACAGAGGATTCCATGAAACTACTACGCATTGATTCCAGCGCCCGCCGCAATTCCATCTCGCGCCAGCTTACCGACAAGTTTGTCGAGCACTGGCAAGCCGAACATCCCGATGGAGAGGTAATCGAGCGCGACCTCGTAAAAACGCATCTGCCGCTGATCACCGACGAATGGACGCTCGCCGCCTATTCCGATCCCGCGACTTTAACCCCCGCTCAACGCCAGGTTCTTGCTGTTTCTGATGAGCTGATCGATGAAGTTCTCGCCGCGGACCTTATTGTCATCGGCGCGCCCATGTACAACCTGACCGTTTCGGCGCCGCTGAAGGCCTGGATCGATCAGATCGTCCGCGTCGGCCGCACCGTTCTGTGGGGGCCGAATGGCGCACAAGGC
>JASIEN010000390.1 GCA_030045935.1 Candidatus Sulfotelmatobacter sp. | reverse complement strand
AGAAATTTTGCCTCGCGAAATACCGCTGGCAGCCGAGCAGAGGCACAGGCTGGGCTATTTTCAAAAAACGTAGAATTCTCGACGTCACGGTCTGCGTGGTCAATCGCGGGGTCAATCCCGCAGTGCCGGCATGGAACCCCGCTTCCCGCTCGAGATCGATTCGGCCAGAATCCACGCCGATGCCGCCGCCGCGAGATTGTATGCGTACCCTCCCCAAGCCGGATGGTTCTTGGGATGGGCAAGAATGAAAGTCGGCAAGATCGTGAGATTGAAGACCAGAAGCATCAGCCCCAGCAAGCGCGCGGCCAGCACGTCCAGAATTGCCGAGAGTATTGCCAGGCCGGCGAGAATGAAACAGATTCCCGTAAAGATCACCCAGAACTTTTGCCCAAAAGGCATCCACGCCGGGACGTAGATAGTGTCATCTTTGGTAAACAAAAGGTGTCCCAGACCGAAGCTGATCGAACAAACTCCGAATATCCAGCGCGCGATATGCAGCATCCGAGTTCGAGCCAAATCGCCTGGCGCGCTTGACGCAAAGATGAGAAGCCCGGCGGCGAAGGTGATAAGTTCTGTAGCCGTTCCTGCGAACA
The DNA here is from genome assembly GCA_030045935.1 of Candidatus Sulfotelmatobacter sp. Taxonomy (GTDB): domain Bacteria; phylum Acidobacteriota; class Terriglobia; order Terriglobales; family Acidobacteriaceae; genus Sulfotelmatobacter. The sequence continues at coordinate 5,794 of JASIEN010000390.1, read as the reverse complement.
CACCGATGTAGACGGCGGGTCGTTGGCCAAGATAATGGGGCGCGGTATAAAACCTCGGCAACCAGAAGATGGTAAAGATGAAATAGATGGCAGCCAGCGCCGCGCCGCCTGCTCTTGAGGCACGCGGCGACAAAACAGCCAGGCTGCCTGCGATCATCCACACGCCAGTGATACAGGCAAAAATTGTGACACCGGGAATGTTGTCGCCCCAGGCCTGAATGGGTTGATGCGCGGTGTCCAAATCTCTCCAGATCAAATCGAAGACGCCCGCGGCGAATGAGCCCAACGCATAGAGGTATATTCCGACGCTCGACCAAAATTTGTTCGACATAGACTCACCTCCGATGCAGAGGATGCAACGGCCTTACATTAGGAACGCATCGCCGAGCCCATCGACAACAACGCCTCCCGCAGTCGCCGATGAAGCTGGGTCAGCCTCAGATAGCGCATTTCGTCACGCGCGGACTTGGCGCGGATGATCTCGACCAGTTGTTCCTTCTCTCCAGCTGTCCAGCGCGAGAGATCGGGAATCAGCGCCAGCACGAGAGACCAGTTTGCAAGCGCCTGGTGTTGAGCAGGCGTCCAGCCCGAGGTGTCGATTTTCAGCGCACGAGACACGGCCATGGTGGAAGATTGGCGAATGTCATTGCTGTCTCCGTCGAAATCGCGGGCCATGCGGCGGTTGATCGCGAGGCCGATGTTGCGCGTTGAGAAAGTGTCCCAAGCGCCGGTGCGTGGCGCAGAGCGCGTTACTTTTTGTGACTTGAGGGCGGTGCTGTCCGCAATCTCAAAAAACATGTGCGCTTCGGCCAGGCGTTTCAGCGTGCGCTTCGCTGTTCGGTATTGTGGATCAGCGGCGATTCTCTGCTCTTCCCTTTCGCACAACCTCTGTAGATCGGGACGTCCGGGACGAAAGCCCAGCTTGCGATAAAACCAGAATGCTCCCGACTCGATCGCTTCATCGTTATTCTGGCCGATCTGATAGGGATAGATAGAAATGCATGTTGCCCCCGTCAGCGCTCGCAAGCAGCGGAGCGCCTGGGCGTAGATCCAGGCCGTCTCGCCCTGGCGATAGGTGTAAAACGTATTGAAGCCGACCTCGATCCATTCGCACAGGCCGATGGCTTCCACATAATTGATTGGAACTCCGTTCTTGAGCGTGTAGCCGGCAAGGTAGGCGCGCAGAGGGAGGCGGCGATCAGGAGGCAATCCCCAGAAACGCATGACTACACCGCGGCCGAGGTTGAAACGAACTACGGAACCGGGATCGCTCAGCGTAGTGCCATAAAGTTCGCGATAGCGGACGAGCATGATTTCGCGGACGGCGTTCGTCACCTGCTCCCCGGCAGCTTTCAACAGCTTTTCCGGCTTTGGCGCGGGCGTGGCGAGTTCGTGTGCCAGAGAAACTTCGCTCCGCTGGATCAGTGGGGCATCATGAAAGTAGAAGCGGCGCGGCCGGCTCCAGTTGCGCGTGCGCGAGAGTTTCAGGTTGTCGAGTTTCCAGCGCAGAGGTATTCGCAGCGAATCATAAAGCTCGGCCCGTTGACGCGCAGGCAAGGAAAGCTGCGCGAACCGGCCCAACAACCACTTCAGCGAATTCTGCTGGCCTCGGGCAGCATCAAGCCATTTTGACCAAGGAATGTTGGCTTCCACATCGGCGTCTTCCGCTAACAGCGGAATAAAGCGCGGCCAGAGATTTCCCCGTGCGCGTTCGGATTCATAATCGTCCCAGTAATCATTCCACGCGATTACACAGTGACGCGGAATGCGAGTCATAAGCCATTGCGCGAGGTCAAATGAGAGCGTGTCTTGCATGCTGGTGCCGGCGATGCCGCAGGTGTCGAAGTCATCGAAGACAGACATGTCGGCGTTGTGCGCGTGAAGTTCTTCGATGCGCCGATGGAAGGAGTTCAGAAGATTCTCGACGCGGCGGACTTGCGCAAGCGCATGCGGAAATGCGCGCAGGAAAAGCAGACACTCGTGGAAGCGAATCACATGGCGGGGATCGGCGAGTTCGATCTTCGCCAAATGGGCCAGGAGTGCAGCGATGCGTGTCGCATGGCCGGTTTCGAAGCGATTCTTTGCACTCTCCAGTTGCGTCAGAAGCCGATCGGCATCGAGTGGACGGAGCGGCATGGGTGGCGAGATAGTTTAACGCAGTGGGCAAGCGCGTGGACGGATGTTAGGTCCTGGGCTGGCGGTCACGAAGTGCTCCTCTAGCTTCGCGGCCGCCATTTCCGCAACTGCTTCCACGCCTGTACCAGCTCCTGCACTGCCCGCGGTGGAGGAAATGTCCGGTCATTAATAATGCGGCAGCTGCGATAGGCCTGTTGATAGAAGTCGAGCACGGCGTGCATGCTCAGATGCGAAAGGTTGCGAGCCAACTCGTCGAGGTGCTCGCGGCTCAGGATTTCTTCCCGTCGCTCGATCTCTGGCCGCCGCGCCACGCGCCCAGCTTATCATATTCGCTTTTTGTTCGCCTAATATCCGCGAATGGTATCGGAATGATCAGGGAATCTGTGCGGACTCGAAATAGGAGTCGGTCGAAAACATATTCTGAAAATATTCTTGCTTCCATTTGGGATTGATGCGATCCAGGACAAGACCTTCGGCTCCGCCGAAGGAATAAAAAACGACGCGCTTCCATTTCGCCAGGTCGGCTTGTTTGAGTTCATTGAGGGTGTCGGAGCGCATTCGCGGTGCGTAGGCGGAAAACGGTTCATAGTCTGGCAGTGCGGCATATTCAGGCGCCGACTGATGAGAGGCGGCCGCTTCCGCTGCCATAATCTGGGTATAGCGCGCAGTGCCTTCCTGCCATAACTGAAAGCTGAAATACTTGTGGTCATCGGGCGAAAGCCGCGTCAGGAACTGCTTTCGCTCTTGCACGTATATCTTTGCGAGTTCGTTGAATCGTTTGGGCTCTTTTTCACTCACAACCGTAACGAGCAGATCGCGGAGGTGCTTGAAATCTTCTGTGACCTCGGGTTTCTCGTAAGGGAACGGATAATTCAACTGCCACATTCCGCTCTCATCCCCATGGCTCAGGCCGAGGTCTTCCACACCCTTGTAATATCCCGGTTGCGCATTCTGCAGTTGATGAAAGTGTTCGTGCATCAGCGTGATGATCCACGGGGTGCTCGTCTTGCTGTCAGTGTTTTTCGGTTCTCCAATCACGATCACGGATGGAGGGCCGAAGGCGGGAAATGTCGCCTGCAAATCGAGGGGAAACTGTCGCGGGCGGGCATACCAGCCGTCGCCGATTCTCTTGAAATCATTCGGCGGAGCCGGATGATGAGTTAGAAATTCTCCTTCCGCCGTCACTAACATCAGCGGTGCTGGCACGGCGCTCCAATGCGGCCAAATCGCATCTTCGACTTCGGGCGCCAAGCGGTAAAACTCCCGCAGCCGGACGGCATCGTCAGAAGGAATCTGTAAGGAGGGACTCTGCGCCAACAGCACGGCCGCAAGCCAGAAGAGAATCGCCAGTCGATGCTGCATGAGAATTGGACGACAGCCGAGTGCGAATGTAAGCGGCATGGTGTGGGCATCGTAGCACAGCAATTTTCCTCTACGGCACCGATAGCGGACACGACAGTCAGACCGCGACAATTCAAACGTGATAGATTAACTGCGCGATCAAGCGGAAAAAAATCCACGTCATTCTTGCCAGGAGACAAACCCAGTGCCAATGCAGATCGTGAGAATTGCCACCGTCTTAGTTCTCTTCGCTTTGTTGCCGCTCACCTTAATTCGCGCACAGATGAAGGAAGAACCGGCGGCCAGCAAGCCTGAACAACCCAAGACTGAGCCCGCTGAAATCGAGCATTTCAAACCCGAGCAGCAGACGAGTAAAGGCTCGGTCACGATCGGCGGCAGCACAATTAACTACGACGCCTACGCTGGAACGCTCGTGGTACATGCAAAGGGCTGGGACGATGTTCCCCAGAATACCGAACCCGAAAACAAAAACAAGACTCCGGAAGCCAGCATGTTCTACGTCGCCTATTTCAAGTCAGACAATAAAGGTGCACCGCGACCGCTGACTTTTCTCTTCAACGGCGGTCCGGGCTCTTCGACGGTGTGGCTGCACATGGGGGCGTTTGGCCCGAAACGCGTAGTCACGGCCGATGACACGCACACTCCTGCCGCGCCTTATTCCGTCGTCAACAACGATTACAGCCTGCTGGATGCCAGCGACCTGGTTTTCGTCGACGCGCCGGGAACGGGCTTCAGCCGCATCGCCGGCAAAGACCGGGAAAAAGCTTTTTACGGCATCGATCAGGACGCCTGGGCGTTTTCCGATTTCATCATTCAGTTTCTCTCCAAATACGGACGGTGGAATTCACCCAAATATCTGTTCGGTGAAAGTTATGGCACCACACGGTCGGCGGTCCTCACCCGCGTGCTTGAAACCGAGCGCGACGTCGACTTCAACGGCGTGATGCTTTTATCGCAGATTCTGAATTTCTCGCTCGACTCCGATTTTCCGGACTTCAATCCCGGCGTCGATATCGCGTATCAGCTCAACCTGCCCACGTATGCGGCGACCGCTTGGTATCACCACAAGCTGCCGGAGCAGCATCCGGATCTCAAAGCTCTTCTGGCCGAGGTTGAGCATTTTGCGATGAATGATTACGCGCTGGCGCTCGAAGCAGGGTCATCGCTCCCGGAAGATCAGCACCATGCCATCGCAGAGAAGCTACACCAATACACCGGGCTTTCGACCGCTTACATTGAAAAAGCGAACCTGCGTATCAATGGCGGCGAATTCGAAAAAAACCTTCAGGACGAAAGCGACCTCACAACGGGCCGGCTCGATACGCGCTTCTCAGGGCCGACCATTGATCCGCTAAGCAAAGCAGCCGAGTACGATCCGCAGTCAGCGGCGATTTCGTCGGCCTATGTTTCCGCATTCAACGATTATGTGCGGAAGGAATTGAAATATGGCGAGAATAAGGAATTCAAGCCCGAGGTCGAATTGTTCAGGTTCTGGGATTTCCACCATCGACTGCCCGGCAGCGGTTTCGCCTTTCCAGGCGCGACTAACGTTATGCCGGACTTGGCCCTCGCCATGAAATACAATCCGCAACTCAAAGTTCTCGTTAACGCCGGTTATTTCGACCTGGCAACTCCATACTACGAAGGCGTTTATGAGATGGAGCACCTGCCCGTTCAGCAGAACCTGCACAAGAATATTGAATTCCAGTTTTATGAATCGGGACACATGGTCTATGCGCACGAAGCGTCGTTGAAGGCCATCCACGATAACGCGGCGGCGTTCATTCGTGCCAGTGACAATGAGAAGAACAAATAAGAATTGACTTAGCATGTCGGGCAGTGATTCCCTCCCCGCGAACAATACCGCAAAAGAATTCGCGAAGCTGGCCTTCCGCTTCGTAGTGATGATCGGCATCGTCAACTTCTTCGCCGATGTCACATACGAAGGAGCGCGCAGCATCATCGGACCATTTCTCGGTGCGCTGGGCGCGAGTGCCACAATCGTGGGCGTCATCGCGGGGCTGGGCGAGATGGTGGGTTCTGGATTGCGTTCCGTCACCGGATACCTCGCGGACAAAACGCACAAGTATTGGGCTCTTGCCTTTGTCGGATATGCCGTGAACATGTTCGCCGTTCCAGCGATGGCTTTAGCCGGCAATTGGCCGATGGCAGCGGCGCTGGTCGTCGCTGAACGCACTGGCAAGGCAATCCGCAAGCCGGCGATGGAATCGATGCTGTCGCAGGCCGGACACTTCATCGGCCAGGGCTGGGTTTTCGGAATGAATGAAGCTCTCGA
>JASIEN010000389.1 GCA_030045935.1 Candidatus Sulfotelmatobacter sp. | reverse complement strand
AATAATCGAGTCCTTGTGCGCGTTTTCCAGCGCTTTCAGCGCCTCGGTGTTGATCTTGACAAGATGTTCCAGGGTCTCGATCTCACCCCCGGAATCTTTGTGCAGAACCACCGTAATCGCCTTGGCATCCGGCCACTTCTTCACTTCGCAGCGAAAGATCTTGCCCAGATTAACGGCGGTGACATTGCCCACATTGTTTTCCTTGTTGACCACGACGGCCATATGGTGAGCGAAACAAGGAGTGAGAAACGTGAAAAGAAAAAGCAGAAGCGAGGCGAGGCGCAGAAATCGCATACAGAAAATCCTTGTATCGAACGTCTAGACCTAGTCCTTCTCCACGAGCGTAGCGAAGATTTCCCGGCCAAGAAGTAAAAACTTTGTCAAATAGTGACGAGAGTACCTAGGAAGAAAACATGGGTCAGGGGCAGAAATCGAGGGGGTCGCCTGTTACAATCCCCGCCACATGGCAATCGGGCCTGTTGAACTAATTCGCCGCGCGACACCTGCCCAGCGACGCACGCTGCTGGCCGCAGCGCTCGGTTGGGCGCTCGACGCTTTCGACACCATGCTCTATGCGCTGGTGCTCGCCTTCCTGATGCGCGACCTGCACATGAACAAAACAACCGCAGGCTTGCTGGGCACGCTAACGCTGCTGGCGTCCGGTGCCGGCGGCATTCTGTTCGGTTTTCTCGCTGACCGCATGGGCCGGAAGCGGGCGTTGATGGCGAGCATCCTGACGTATTCGATCTGCTCGTTCGCCTCCGGTCTGGCTACAAGCATTGCCATGTTGGCTGCTACGCGGTTCGTGCTTGGACTCGGCATGGGCGGCGAGTGGAACACCGGCGCAACGCTCGTTGCCGAGACCTGGCCGACAGAAGTCAGGGCGAAGGCAATTTCGCTGGTGCAGAGTTCGTGGGCCTTCGGCTTTGCTGCCGCGGCGCTTGTGGCGGGCCCGGTGGCACGCTATTTCGGATGGCGTGCGGTGTTCTTTGTGGGGATTCTTCCAGCGCTGCTGACTCTGTGGATTCGTCGTGGTGTTCCCGAATCCGCGATGTGGCAAGAGCGGGCTGGAAGCAATCGCGCCGTGTCTGGGTCGGCAAAGGACGAAGAGGACAAAAATTCATCTTTGCTCTTCCGTAAGCCCTATTTGAAGTACGCGCTGGCGCTGCTGTTCTTTAACTTCTTCTGCTTGTTCGCCTGGTGGGGCTTGTTCACGTGGATGCCGCCATACTTGGCCCTTCCGGTTGCCCAGGGTGGACGTGGCTTCGGCGTTATGGGCACGACCACTCTGCTGGTTGTGCTGAATCTGTTTGGTATGTTTCCCGGCTACGTTAGCTTCGGCTGGGCGGCCGATCGTTTCGGCCGTCGTAAGACCTTTTTGATCTACGCTCTGACCGCGGCGGTTTTGATACCCATGTACGCGGCTGCACGAACCGCAGGGCTTTTGATGATTCTGGGGACCGTCGTAGCTTTGTTTGGCACAGGACTTTTTTCGGGATCGGGAATCATTGGCAGTGAGCTCTTTCCCACCGCATTCCGCGCACGAGCGCTCGGATTCACCTACAACGGTGCACGCGCCATGAGTTCAATTGCTCCGCTGGTGATCGGAAGAGTTGGACAATCGAAAGGTCTGGGATGGGCCTTCTGTCTGTGCGCCGCCGGCTATTTGCTCGCCGGCATCACCGCCACGCAACTGCCGGAAACCCTCGGTAAAAAACTGGAATAGCGCACTTCTCACCTGTTCTGGATCACGAAGGATATTCCCTGGTCACAATAACAGGTTCGCTTGTCTGCGTACTCTGAGGCCCCCCTTTCCGGCCTCTGCGGTCTAAAAGTTGCCGTCTCGCAAAAATAACTACCTTCCCACAAAACGCAAACATCCACACGCGCACAACCCTCGTCCTATTCGATCGGATCGATCACCAGCGCCGGCTTCGCGATCTTGCGATCCGGGCGCTGCACAATCACAATTGCTGCCAGAACGAAAACGATGCCGAGAGCCTGGATAGGCCGCAGGACTTCGCCTAGGAACAGTGCCGCCAAGAGAATCGAGAATACCGGCTCCAGACAACTGGCAATAACGGCGCGCGTGGGTTCGAGATGCTGAAGGCCCAGAAAATAAAGCGAGAACGCTCCCAGCACCGAAATCATCGAGAATACAAATAGAAACAGCCACTGCCGTGAATCATAGTGCGCCGTGGCAACCTTCCATGGCGGGTTGACAAAGAGCCAGAAAACTGCCGCCGCGGCTAGGGTCCACAAAAGCACGCGCCAGCGATCGTAACGGGCAAGGATCTTGTGTCCGGCAACGTTGTAGAAGGCAAACGAGAAGGAAGCGATCACCGCGGCGAGAAGGCCATAGGCGTCGAGACGAACGGCCTGTCCCCGTGTGACGTTCCCTATAATTCCGATTACCAACACAATACCTGTAACCGCCAATGCAACCGCAACCACTTTTTGCAACGTCAGTTTCTGCTGTCCCATGGCGACGACATAGAACAGAACCCACACGGGCGCCGTGTACTGCAAAATGATCGCCAGCGCTACGTTGGTGCGCTGGATGGCGACATAATAAAAGTAGTTCGACACGGCCACACCCAACGTCCCCAAAAGAACACAATAGCCAAGGTCGCGTGCGGGAAGCTTGATGTGCTGCCATCCGCGCCAGATAACGAGAAACGGAAGCAGCACAAGCAAAGAAAACGTAGTCCGCGTCTGTGACAATATGAGCGGATCAATTGGCTTGATAGCAGCCGAAGCCAGCGCCAGCCTGCCCGTGAATACTGCACGTCCGAGAGCGGCGGAGACTCCCCAGAAAAATGCGGCGGAGCCAATAAAGAAATAACCGCGCAGGGGGTGCGCTCGGCCTTGATGCCTTCCATTCACGTCGGAATAACCTTTAATTGCGTGATCCCGAGGGTAGCTTGAGGCGTTTGCACGGCGTCTGAGCCGCGCTCGGAAATCCCGATAGGCGAGAGACCTCCGCGGCAACGACGAATCCCCGCACCATAATGCCGCGAGAGTCATAGTGCCGCGAGAGAGAAGTATATCAATCGCCTGTATATTCAATATCTGTGGTGATCGTCGCCGACTTTTGCAGCATGGCCGACACTGTGCAGTACTTCTCCTCCGAGAGCCGCACCGCGTCCTCGACGGCCTTGTGCGAAACCTTGCCGCCCACGCGGTAGATCAATTTGATGTTGGTATAAATCTTTGGCGGGTTCGCAGCACGCTCAGCCTCGGCGCGGACTTCAAGGCCGGTAAACGGCTCTCGTTTCTTCTGAAGAATTTCCGCGACATCATAGCCAGTGCAGCCGCAAAGGCCAATCAGAACCAATTCCATGGGACTGTTTCCTGCGACCGAATCGCCATCAACAACGATGGAGTGTCCGCTGTCGGCAATCCCGTCAAAGCGATGTTTTTCTATCCAAGTGGCTCGCGCGGTGTGCATCAGGTTCCTCCGATAGTTTTTACTCTATCTGCGATTGTCAGTGCTCGGCTCGGGATGTATCAGCACTCGAAAGACTTCCGGCGCCACCTGCTTGATGCGGATTTCGAGTTCGGTCTGAACATCGTGCACGCGGGCGAGTGAAAGTTCGTCTGAAAACGTGCAATGACAGGAGATGTACAGGCGCCCCCGCACCCGCTTGATCTCAATTTCGTGGATGTCAACTATTTCGGGGAACTCAGCGGAGAGAGATTTCAATTTCTGTTCGAGTTTTGCGTCTCGTACCAGCTCATCACCGGATTCAATCGTCGCCGGCTCGCTTTCGATATGGGTGAGGATATCGTCGATTTCGGGGACGTC
>JASIEN010000388.1 GCA_030045935.1 Candidatus Sulfotelmatobacter sp. | reverse complement strand
GCACGTCGGGATAACGGCGGCAATACTCGCCGAAAACCTCTGGCAGGACGTAAAGACATGTAGCTTCGTTTGCGCCGACCAACAACGTGCCGCGCGGAACGTGACCGTGATCGGCTATGGCGACCAGCGATTCATCGCGCAATTTTTTCATGCGCAGGGCGTAGTCGTGAAAAATCTGACCCGCGGGCGTCAGCTTGACTGTTTTTCCCGAGCGGTCGAGCAGGCGGTCGCCATATTCCTGCTCAAGCTGGCGAATCTGCGCGCTGACGGCTGATTGCGAGCGAAAGACCTTCTCGCCGGCACGCGAGAAGCTGCCTTGCCGTGCTACCTCGAGAAATGTGATGAGCTGATCGAAATCCATTGGTCGGGGGAAATTATAGCGAAATCAGGAACGGGTATGATGTGCGCGCGGTCACTGCACAACAGCCCTGTCGGAAGAAAGGACTCTCGTTTGCCCAAAGCTGCGTACCTCGCGCGCGGCCAGGGCAGCGAGAACGGGGGCCCAGGATTCTTCCACCGAGCAGGGAGGCACGACCGGCTCAATACGAAGCAAGGGCAGAGTCGGTAGCGTGAGCAGGTCCGGGCTGCGCCGGCTGCCGGTAAGTTGCAGGTGCCGGCGAAGAATACGCCGTAGCCATTGTTCTTCCCGCGTCTCCAAAGCTGCGAAGCGCACGGAGTCGCGATTCAGGTGATCGTCGTTGAAAATGTCTTCGCGGTTGGTGGGCAGCATGTAAGCAAGCCCGCCCGTCATTCCCGCTCCGAAGTTCGCGGCAGCGGGGCCGAGAATGAGCACGATGCCTGCGGTCATGTATTCGCATCCGTGACGGCCGACGCCCTCGACGACAGCCAGCGCTCCGCTATTGCGGACGGCAAAACGTTCTCCGGCGCGCCCGGCAATGAACAACTCGCCGGAGGTTGCGCCATAGAGGACAGTGTTCCCGACCAGGACGTCGCCTCGATCGGAGGCTTGCGAAGGTGGGCCGATGGCGATGCTGCCGCCACACAAGCCCTTTCCAACGTAGTCGTTGGCTTCGCCGTTGAGTTTGAAGTTCACGCCGGAAATCAAGAATGCACCGAAGCTTTGTCCAGCAGTGCCAGTGAATTCGCACTCAACATCGTTTGCCGCAGGACCGAAAGGTTGCGACTTGTAAGTGCCGGACTCACCAGCTTCCTGCGGGGCGTCGTCGCGGGGCAAGCCGAGGCGGCGCAGCATTTCGCCACTCAAGTGCGCTCCGACGGCGCGGTCTTCGCTGGTGATGTTGAAGTGATATGACCTGAGATTGAGAGACTCGAGATCATCAATCACGCGATTCAGTTCGACGTGCAGGGCGCTCGTGTCTTCATGAGGGCAGGGGAACTGCGCCGGGGGATTGCTGATGGGCTGCAACAGTGACGACATGCGGTGTGCCGCTTCGGGCGAGCGCGGCTGCAAACGATCGACTGCTCCCAGAATCTCGTCAATCGATCTGGCTCCCGTGTTTGCTAAAAGCTGACGGACGTCAGCCGCGAGCCCGCGGAAAAACGTCTCGAGCATCTCGGGATTTCCGGTAAAGCGAGCGCGCAGAACTTCATCCTGCGTAGCAATGCCAACTGGACACGTATTGAGATGGCATTGCCGCGCCATGACACAGCCAATGGCGAGCAGGGCTGAGGTTCCAAAGCCGAATTCTTCCGCGCCGAGCAGGGCCGCAATGACGATATCGCGGGCAAACTTGAGCCCACCATCGACCCGCAAACGTACTCGGGCACGCAGCCCAGCGCGAACCAGCGACGTGTGGGCATCGTGCAGGCCGATCTCCCAAGGCAACCCGGTGTTCTTGATGGAAGTGAGCGGCGATGCACCAGTGCCGCCATCGTGGCCGCTGATGGTGATTACATCCGAACCGGCTTTGGCCACGCCTGCAGCGATGACGCCAACGCCAGAACTTGCAACCAATTTCACGCCAATGCGCGCATTCGGATTTACCGCGCGTAAATCGTAGATCAACTGTGCCAAATCTTCGATGCTGTAAATATCGTGGTGAGGGGGCGGCGAAATCAGCGATGTGCCCGGCACCGCATGGCGCAAGCGCGCAATATAAGGCGTGACCTTCGCGGAGGGTAATTGACCGCCTTCCCCAGGCTTAGAACCTTGCGCCATCTTGATTTCGATTTCATCGGCGTGCACAAGGTATTCAGCGGTCACGCCAAACCGGGCGGAGGCTACCTGTTTTACGCGATTATTTGCCTCGGGCCGGTCGTAATAGATATCGGGATCTTCGCCGCCTTCGCCCGTGTTGCTTCGCCCGCCCCACCGATTCATGGCGATGGCCAGAATCTGGTGCGCTTCGGGCGAAATAGCGCCCAGTGACATCGCCTGGGTGCTGAATCGGCTGAGCAGCGAGGCTTCGCTCTCGACTTCCTCGAGAGGCAAAGGCTGTGCGCGGCGAATCTCCAGCTGGTCGCGCACGGCGACGTTTGTTCTTTCTTCCGAGAGCGATGCTAATGCGGCGTGATTCGCAAGCGTCGGGGATTTAATAAAGCGGTGCATTCGCCGCACCAGTTCCGGCGAGTTGGCGTGCTGTTCGCCGTTGCGGCGAAAGCGGTACAAGCCGGCATCGCGGAATCCGGGGGCGGAAGTGCCGAAGCCCGCTGCGTGACAGGCAATGCAGTCGCGGAGAAGGTCGTCTAGAGATGTCCCGTCGAGTGAGCGACCAGCGTCTTCGAAGAATTCTTCGCATACTGCTGAATCGAGGCCGATGGTCTCGAACAACTGGCTGTTGCGGTAACTGCTGATGGTAGAAATTCCCATTCGCGCCAGCACTTTGCGTAAGCCCTTTTCGATTGCAACACGGTAGCGGCCCTGGGCCTCGGCGCCGGCCGAAGCCGCGAGGCTCAGTGCTAGAAATGGGTGTACTGCCGCTGCGCCCGCCGCAATGAGCAGAGCGACATGGTGCGTATCGAAGACCTGACCCGTTTCCACAATTAGGGGAACATTCCAGCCGCCCTTTTCGGTCATAGCGTGCCAGGCGCACGAAACTGCCAGCAATGCAGGCAGAGCAGCTCCTCTCAGGCTCACTGCGCGATCGGTCAGCACGACGACGCGGCGGTTATAGACTCCGGCCCGGGCTTCTTCGCGGATTCGGTTGAGGACTTCGCGAGCCGCCTGAATGCCGCCACAGGCGTCAAACGTAAAGTCAATTGACTGAACGGGTGCGAGAGTTGCTGCGAGCGCTTCCATTTGTCCGGCATCGAGCAGGGGAGAATTCAACCTGATCGACCGGCCAAGATACACATCCAGCGACATCACGTGGCTTTCGCGCAGAGGATCAATCGGGGGATTCGTGACCTGCGCAAAGCGCTGCTTGCAATAATCCCAAAGCGTCCGCGGCAAGCTCGACAAGAACGCCGGTGGTGCATCATCGCCCATGCTCCATAGCGCTTCCTGGCCGTTCTCCAGGAGAGGACGGAATAGAATACGAAACTGATCTTCGGTCCAGCCGTAGGCGGCCATGCGGCAGTTGGGTTCCTCGGTCAACGGCTCGGCAGAGTTCGTGGGCGGCACAGCAGCCGGGGCGACTGCCGTCGGGTAAGCCGGTGGCGGCGGCAGCAGGTGCGCGATGTCTTCCGGCCGGAACAAAGTTCCGCTTGCAGGGTTGGCAACGAGCATTTCGCCCGGGCCAAGGCGCCAGCGTTCGACGACGTTCCTGCCGCGAAGATCGGCGATACCCACTTCTGATCCCACAATCAACAAGCCGTCGGATGTGAGCGTGTAGCGCAGCGGGCGGAGGCCGTTGCGGTCGAGCTTGGCTCCGACTATGTTTCCATCGGTCAAGATGAGTGCTGCCGGGCCATCCCATGGCTCCTGCTCGGGAGCGTGGCCTGTCAGAAAATCTCGCAAACCCCGATCCATGTGCTGATCGTTTTCCCACGCGGGCGGCACCAGCTTCAAGGCACATTCAATGATGCTTGATCCCCGCCGAACACCCGTTTCAAGCGCGTTGTCAAGGCTGGCGGAGTCACTCATTCTTGGCTGAAGCAGCTTTGCTTCAGCCGGCAACCCAAGCTCGCTGCGCACCAGTTGTGCACTGGCCTCGAACCATCGGCGATTGCCGCTAATGGTGTTGATCTCCCCGTTGTGAGCGAGCATGCGAAATGGCTGGGCCAGAGACCAGCTCGGCTCCGTGTTGGTGGAATATCGCTGATGGAAAATGACGAATGAACTTTCAAACTCAGGATGGTTCAGATCAAGATAAAACGGGGTCAACTGCTGGGGCGTGAGCAGGCCTTTATAGACGATGGTTCGCGACGAAAGCGAACAGAAGTAAGCCGAATCGGAAGCAAGTTCGAGCGCATGGCGCAGGCGAAATAATTGCAGCTCAAAATCGGCGTTCGCGGTTGCGCGAGTGTCTCCACAAGAATTTGTCGTCGCATTGGGCCCCAGAAAGCATTGGCGGATTGCAGGAATCGATTGCCGCGATCGCGGACCAAGAATCGATGCATCGGTAGGCACCGTTCGCCATCCGAGAAATTTCAGATCATATCTTGCAGTGGCCTTGCGGAGCGTATCCAGCACCTGCGGTGCGTGGCCGGGCTGAAGAAACACCATGCCGACGGCGAATTCATCGGGCAGATCGATGCCGTCATAGCGGGCTGCTTTGCGGAAGAAAGATTTCGGGATGGAAGTCAACAACCCGGCGCCATCGCCGCTGCGGCCGTCCGCGTCAACGCCTCCGCGGTGAGCAAGACGGGCGAGCGCTTCGACGCCGCGTTCGATCACAGCATGCGACGCCGGCCCACCCAGTTGAGCGATGAAGCCGACGCCGCAGGCATCATGGTCCCCCGAATATACGAGGCGACTCCTCCCCATGTTAAGTGTCTAGCGGGAATGGTGGCGAAAGTACAATCGTCATTTTCGATGCTTCGCATGGATTTTTTGCGGCAATTCCAGGCTCACGCGGCTTAGGCATGCAGATGCATTTTGGCAATCAATGATTGACGCAGGAGCACACACTCCTTAACATGAACGCGTTCCAAAAAACGCGAATAGATGATCGGCCAGACGATTTCACATTACCGAATTCTCCAGAAACTCGGCGGGGGCGGGATGGGAATAGTCTACGAAGCCGAGGACCTCAAACTTGGCCGTAACGTCGCGCTTAAATTCTTGCCCGAAGACCTGGCCAGCGATCCTCAGGCTCTGGAGCGTTTTCGCCGCGAGGCCCGGTCCGCCTCAGCGCTCAACCACCCGAACATATGCACGATTTACGACATCGATGAGGCGGATGGTACGTGGTTTATCGCCATGGAGCGTCTGGAAGGGGGAACCTTAAAACACAAGATCGCCGGCAAGCCGATGGAGATCGAATCCGTAATCGAGTGGGGTGCGCAAATCGCTGATGCGCTCGATGCGGCGCATGCGAAGAACATCGTGCATCGCGACATCAAGCCGGCAAACATCTTCATCACAAATCGCGGGCAGGCGAAAATTCTGGACTTTGGCCTGGCCAAGCTTGGTTCCCGGGAGATGAGCGCGAGCTCGTTGCCTCTGGAAGTGACGGCGGATGCGCAATTAACCAGTCCAGGCATGACAGTGGGCACCATGGCCTACATGTCGCCGGAGCAGGTTCGCGGCAAGGAACTCGACGCTCGCACCGATCTGTTCTCTTTTGGTGCGCTGTTGTACGAGATGGCGACCGGTTCGCTGCCGTTTCGCGGAGATACTTCCGGCGTCATCTCGGAATCGATCCTCAATCGCAACCCAACGCCCGCAGTGCGGCTGAATCCGGAAGTTCCCGCCAGGCTGGAACAAATCATCGAAAAGTCGTTAGAGAAGGACAGGGAAGTCCGCTATCAGTCTGCTGCGGAGCTGCGCGCTGACTTGCGGCGCCTGAAGCGGGACACGGAGACCGGAAAAATAGCCGTCAGGGAGACTCGCCTCCGGAAATCCCCATTGTTCCCGAAGGCGATTCTGGCGGGTTTGGTCGTACTGCTCATTCTTGGACTTCTGGGTTTGTGGTGGATGCGCAAAGGATCACCTGCGCCGGGCGGACAGGGATCGAAAACATCGCTGGCCGTGCTCCCATTGCAAAATCTAAGCGGTGACGCTGCCAATGAATATTTCAGCGATGGAATGACCGAAGAGATTGCAACCAAGCTCTCGAAGATTGAAGGCATCAGAATCGCCTCTTCAGCTTCCGTTGCGCGTTTCAAAGGAGCGCAGAAGGACGCGAAAGAAATTGGCCATGAACTTGGCGTTCAGTACCTGCTACAAGGCAGCGTGCGAAAAGCCGGAGACCAGGTGCGGATCAGCGTGCAAATGATCGATGCCACAACCGGCTTTCAAACCTGGGCCGACGACTTTGTCGGCGACTTAAAGGACGTTTTCACTCTGCAAGACCAGACGGCCTTGAAGATTGCGCAAGCGCTTAATTTGAAGCTGACCCCGCAGGAGCAAAATGCGGTCAGGAAAAGCTATACGCAAAGCCCCCAGGCGTACGAGGAGTATCTGCGAGGCCGGGCACTCGTGGATTTCATCGACGTCCCTACCAACCTCGAAGCCGCTCGGGGTCATTTCGAGAAGGCCTTGCAGTTGGATCCGAACTATGCCCCTGCACTGGCGGGACTTAGCATGGTGGAGAGTTTCTACTACCGGAATCTTGATCCCAACGAGGCGCACCTACGCAGGGCCCGAGATCTTGCCGGGCGCGCCTTGGCTATCGACTCGCAGTTGGGTGAAGCGCATGTGGCTATGGCTAATGTTTATGGAGATACCTTCGATTATGTTCGCGCCGCGGAAGAGGCGGGGGAGGCGACCAGGGTCGAACCGGACAATCCCCATGCTTTTGACCAACTTTCCTGGGCCTTGGGCTATGAACAGCCACCCGATTCGATAGGAGCAGAAAAAGCTGCGCGTGAAGCTATCCGGCTACAGCCCAACATGTTTCAGGCCTACTACCACCTCGGGCGGGCATTGATGCAGCAGAAAAGATTTGCGGAAGCCATTGACGCCCTTCAGCAGGCCAAGCACATCAGTCCCACATCGGGCACGTCGGACTTCGGCTTGGCACAGGTTTACAACGCGGAAGGCGACTACGATAAAGCTATTACTACTTTGTTAGGTCTGCCGAAGGCGGATCAGAGTACCCCTATCGCGCACTTCCAATTGAGCATCGCCTATGCTGGC
>JASIEN010000387.1 GCA_030045935.1 Candidatus Sulfotelmatobacter sp. | reverse complement strand
TGCTTGTCGCGTCACGTGCGCCGGCGGACTTTTCACTGCGGTGTTTGATGCCCAAACGCTCCAGCTTCGCTGGTCAAATACCTACGCCACCAACAGCAATGACAGCGTTGCCGAGGTGAACCGCATGGATAACGATCTCAATTTTCACCTCTATTCATACCCCCCAGGGCCTAGCATCGTCATCATCACCACCGTAGGCAATCCATTCGGAACAGCAACGGAATGGAGCAACGCCAGGTATTATCCGAGCCCTGGGCTAGTTGCCATCATTCAGAAGCTGGGAGTGTCGCCGAGCGCCTTCAACAGGCTGATTGCAGGTGGTTCTTTCTCGATGATCGGCGTGCCTGGCGGCCTGCCTGCAGCAAACCAAGGCATCCATAGCATCACGAAGTGGTATAGCAGCACGCTGGAAACCGGGGAAAGCGGCATGCTTCGGGGTCTGCTTCTGAGGGACCGTACGTTTGTCTTCAAGCCCTCCGATGTCGAGCCCTTCACCGTCGATTCCTCCATTCCCAACCCTACCGCTAACCAGTTGCTGTCATTCGCGATTCCCAACCAGGTAGGCAGCGCGCCTTCAGTGAACTGGCCCGCGATGGACACTGCAGGACGCAGGAACGCCTACGCCTATGCCAGCGATCAAATGAACCGTCGAGATTTTTACAGCGGGGACCAGTGCCGGCTACCGCTGGTGCAATGTGAAGACATTCGCGCCCGCTACACAAGCAGCCAGTTGAATAACATCACCAACGGTATCGACCCGCGCACAATCACCTATCCCTCTGGGTCCAATCCGGCCTTTACCCCAGACGATCTCACCGCGGTCACCAATCAGCTGGCAAGTGAAAAGCAGTATCTGAGTAACGCTGCCAACTATGCCGCCTTACTGAAAGAGATCAACACCAACGGCACCATGAACATTGGGTCGAGTCTTCAGGCTTCCGCTACTAATGTGTCGAGTGTCTTGTACTCGGTCACTAGCAACGTGGGTGGCAGCAAGCTTTCGCTCGTTCCGAATATCACCAGTACGGTGGCTGGGGTTATAGGAATTGCGGGAGTCTACACGCCGGCAGGTGTCGCCGCAGGCGTGCTTGGCACCGCAGTGAACAACGTCAACCTGTACAATTCCACCAAAAGCCAACCGGATCCTGAGGTTTTGAAGCTGGCCGATTTGCTGGCTCAGAATAGCGGCGCAGCCTCGATATTCGCCTATAACTTCAACTCGGCGGTACAGTCCTCCACGGGCGTATACTTCAACGGCGTCTACTCCGATTGGTTCAAGCTACAAACCATCGGGCTCATGACTGTGACGGCAGGAAGTGGATGGTATTACGAGACTGTCGGCAATGCCCTCACGGAGTACAACGGCAACTTCGTAACCAGCGCCCGCACCAGCTTTTACGAGCAGATTGTGCCGCAGTATTTCACCGAGATCCGTCTGCACAAACTCTGGCGGACCTATCTTCTCGAGCACGGTAACACACAAGCTACCGTTAATAACTGGGCGGCCGAACAAAACGCAGGCTTCCCGCCGAAGTTTCTTTCGAATGCTTTCGTCTTTGACTACTCGCCGACACCCGGTTATCCGCGTTGCGTTGATTACGTATACATGATCACCAAGGGGAGCAGGATTCAGGTGCCCTCCTATCTCGGGGCCGTGTATACCTGGAACGACGACTTGGGAACGACCCTCATGGGGCCGGCAGGCTCTGGTGCGCAGGCCAACCTTGCCATCCCGCGCCTGTTCTTCTACGACACGTCGGGATATGCCGTAGCTTTCGATACGAATCCCCGGTTCAAGGCCCCGAACGGAGAGTGCGGACTCTGACCGGGTTTCCAATAACCCCATCCTGAATCTTGACGCACAGTATCGAGATCCAGGATGGGCGTTTCACAGTTAACTCCTTCTCGTGAGATTCGGGGCATTGTTCTACGGAGTGGGCTGCTTGGGCAGCCCACTCCGTTTTTTAATTTTGGATCTGTTTCGCTATGGTAAATCGACTGGGGTGAGTCGGCAGATCCCGGAGAAGAGCGCGCGAAATGCGTCGACGCAATCTTTCACACCCATTTTGATTTCCGTTTCCGATTCATCTACTCTCGCGGTATTTATGCAAACTGAACCACCGAGTGAGCGTGAAGTCGATCTGGCCCTGCGTAGATACGATGCAGTTCTACGCTACCTGGCGGTCGTACAACAAATGACGTGGAGAAAGACTCAGTTTTTTCTCGCCTTGAATTTGGGGCTGCTTACTTTGGCGGGAGCGCTGGGGAAGGTCTCGTTTATCGGGACCGGGTGGATTGCTTCTCACGCGTTGAGGATCATTGCAGGAACAGGGTTGACTGCAAGCGTCCTCTGGGGAGTCGCCTTGCGGCAGAATGCCAGGGAAGTGGATCGTTGTATTGAAGTCTGTCGCTCGCTGGAGCCTGTTGCGATGGAACAGCACGAAGTGCTGCAAGCTGTACCAAAGCGCCGAGTCCTTTCGACGCACGGAATTCTTGCTCTTCTCTTCTCCTTCATTTGGCTTGCCGTCATCAAAACGCAGCTCACGCACTGATCATCGAACCATCGCTTTCTGTGCCTAATCGCAGAGCGATTGATCGTGCAATGATCGAATCAAGGAGGGTCGCATGAAAGCGAGAAGGACAACTCCAAGTGAACAAGCCGAATTGATTCTGCGGTTGTATGAACTTCGTCGCGAAACCATCATGCGCGAGGCTCGCAGTTTCGTCGGCGGTCCGTTTCTCCCGAAGTCCGACGACGAGCTTGTCTCCATGGTCACCAAGGGCGGCAAGCAAACCGGATTTGTTCTCCAGGTCTACGGCTACTGGGACATGGTTTGTGCTTTCGTGCTACATGGCATGCTAAGCGAACCCTTGGTATATGACACCTGCCAGGAGATGTATTTTCAGTTCGCAAAAATCCATCCCTATCTCAAGGGCTTCCGCCAAAAGATGAATCTTCCAGAATGGATGCAAAGCCTCGAAAAGGTAGCGACAGGCTCGCCACGGGCACGCAAGCGTCTGGGGGCCATGCGCGCCAATCTGGATCAGTTGACTCAACTAAGACCGGAATAATCAGAAGCAGACGATTGACGAAGCATTCTCACTACACTCATTTACTCCACGTCTTTTGACCCGCCTTTCTCTTCTTCATTTGAAGAATTCCGGTAGCTCCTCGGCAGCGTCGGCCTGAATTAAGAGCGCCCACCTACTCCGAGCGTTTGGTCAAGCCAGTCGTACATGCGCGCAAACGCCAGACGCCCGACTCCAACCTGGCAATGAGCACCTGCGCCCTCGCCCTCGGTGAATCGTACGAGCGCCTTCGCGCAGCTGAGGTGGTCGAAGAGTTCCTGAGGCTGCCCCTTGAAGAAGATATTGCCCTCAGCTTCGCAGACAAGGGTCGGACAAGAGATGGCTTCTGCGATGCCGTCGCGCAGATGGAAAGCTTGTGTCGCGGCCAAA
>JASIEN010000386.1 GCA_030045935.1 Candidatus Sulfotelmatobacter sp. | reverse complement strand
AGCGCCGACCCAGCTGCGGATTCGATTTCCGGGAACTGGCAAATGAGCCTGCAGCCGGCAGATTCGAAGGCAGCGCCGAGGTCCCAATCAGGGTTCTTGCTTCAGAATGGAAACACGCTCACCGGCCAACTCATCTTGACAGATCCGCCATGTTCGGGAACCGGAACCGTCAGCGGAACCGTCAGTGGAACTTCGGTCTCTATGGCGCTGAGTCCCACTGGGCTTTCGGTGAGCCTCACCGGCACAGTCGGTTCAACCCAGAGTTCGATGAGCGGAGACTATACGATCTTGTCTACCGGATGTACTGGCAGCGATTCATCGCCAGAAACAGGCAGCTGGACGGCCAGTTTGGTCACTCCCTTGAATGGCGGTTTCCAGGGGACGTTCACTCCTGGAAGTGGCTCGGCCTCTTATTCGGTTGCGGGTACTGTTACGCAGGGACCGAACACAGGCAGTCTTAATGCCGCTTTGAGCGGAACATTCAACATCACTGGATATTGCTTCGCGACGGCGAATATTTCCGGTGTAGTCGGCGGAACATCGGCGGTCATGAACTTGTTGGATTCCAACGGCAACCAGATCGGGGAGATTTACGGGACGACCAGCCTCGATGGTACCTCAATGACCGGGAAGTTCGAATATGAGGGTGAGGGACCTACAGGAACCAAGGGGTGCCGCGGGGGCCAGGGGGGTTCGATAAGCCTGACATGGTAAATGCTCCACCAAAGCAATCCTGGGGATAAGAACAGCCACCCTCGCGGTGCGAACCATTCCTGCTCCTAGAGATTTATTTCCAGTCTGTTTCTTACTGTCCGGTTCCAGACAATTGCACGGTCTGCGGACTGTCCCCACCATTGTCGCTCACGCTGAGAGTTGCCGAAAAGTTCCCAGCTGCGGTCGGAGTGAAGGTCACATCGATGGAGCAATTGGTCGCTGGATTCAGAACCAGAAAGCAAGTGGTCGTATAGGCAAATTGATTGGAATTCGTTCCCGCGATAGAAACCCCATTGATTGATAGCAGGTTCTGGCCAACATTGGTTAAAGTCACCAGGGTTTGCGGGGTCGTGGTGCCGACGCTTACAGTGCCAAAGTTGATTGTGTTCAACGAAAGTATCGCCACACTGTCGGGGGCTGGCAAAAATACAATTGGGTCGATAGCCGAGCCGGCCGTCAGAATCGCGGATGGTATCAAGGTTCCCATGGGAGGAGGGTTGAGACCCTCCGAGCTCGTTATTGCCCCCAAATTAAGCTTGGCGATCCAGTTCTGGTTTGCATCCACCAGGACTCCGTAATTTACTCCGTTGACAACGCTTGTGAAGGTCGCGATCGTATTCGGGTCACTTCCATTCACAAACAGGTTCCCGTCGGGTGTATTTGGCATGTTGTTGTACCCATACCCGAGATCTGGGGCATTAAACAGTAAGTCCTGGCTGGGCCAAATCTCAAAACCTACACAGTTCCCCCCGGGCTGGGTCATAAATAGAGATGGAGAAACATCGCTCGGATCAATGCTAGGGGCAGTGCCCAACCCCACCATGCTGAAAGGCGAGGTCGATGTGCCCGCACCCGGGCACATGCTGAAGCCGTCTATCGCGCTGCTCGATGTGGAGCTCTGTCCGCTGCCAAGATTTACAACCGCTTGATCGTTAGCGGCTGCATCGACGACGGCAACATCGAACTGGTTAACGCCGTTGTTCTGATTCGCAAGCAGATCGATGACCGCCGTATTGGGTTGGGTTAGGCCCCAAGCTGTGTACGCGGTTACCGCACCGGGCCCCGACGAATTCGGCAGATTCAGAACTTGCACTTCGCTGGCATATTGCGGGTCCAGTCCAAAAGTCGGACTTACGATTGATGCAGGCGATGTTTCAGGATTCAGAGCGAAGCCCGGCGCGGGAAACCCCGTAGACTGGAATGCCAGCTGCGTGAACTGTCCGGTAGTGAAGTTCATGAAATAATAGCCCTGAGATGTACTCAGCAGCAATTGACCGTTGAGAGGGTTGACTACAGCCGCGCAGATGGTGCAGGTAATCGGAGTGGAAATTCCGTTCGAGGTTTCGTTGAACGTGACCTGTCCGTTTATCGGGGCGGTAAAAGTATTGATGACCGTGTTGCTGGCCCCGTCTCCAGGCTGATTACTGGCATCAATAATGAGGACTGTCGGTGAGCTGTAGCTGATTACAGCGACGAGCGCATTGGCTCCATTGGCGATGGTTGCATTCGGCACGTAACCTGATGGCATTGGTATGGATGCCAGCACAGCTGCTGGGACAGGCAGCTGGCTGGTGAACTGGTCGGCATCCAGATTCACTTCCTCGACGGTATAAACTCCTTGAGTCTGAGTCAGGGAATGGGGCTGATACACGACGTCTATCTCTCCGTTTTTATATGGGACGGTAAGAATGCCAATGGTGTTTGAGGTGTAGCCATCGGTATTCACCGTGATCTGAATCAGTCCTACCACCCCGTTGAGAGTTGCGGTCACAGCGCTTGGCCCCAGTGCTACGCCTGTTGCCACCCCACGGATACTGACTGATACGGTGGCTGGCGGAGGAGGTGTCGTACCGCTGCTACTCGAAGCGCCCCACTTCACCTGTGAAGTAAGATCAATCGAGTTTCCGTCACTGTAAACACCTGTGGCATAAAGCTGGCGGCTGGAGGCGAGGCCGAGCAATTTAGTGCTCGGAGTGATCTTTATGGCCTCCAGACTTACTCCCGGAGCAGGATCGGATGTATTTGAAGAGGAAAAATTGGTGCCGCTGCTGCAACCCTGCAGCACAGCAAGAGCCGCCGTTACGACAGCGAGCAGCAGGATAGTGCTCTTCATTTGCGAGCGCTCTTTCACCGTGGCATCCTCCAGCGTGTGCATTGATTCTCCCGAGGTTGAAACCTTTTCTGCCGGCTTGTCGTGGTTGTCTCTTGCAAGCTGCATCCGATCGGCGTTGCACTTACCGCGCCGCTTTCGCGGGCGAATTGGCCGGCAAACCAGCGTTGATCGGGGTCTGCCGCCGCGTCGAGCCCGGCTGCAATTGCTCTTTGATCCAGTCGAATCCGGTTCCTCCTGCCACGACACTGGAAAACTCCTGTTTGCTGCTGAAGCGGACAATCTGTGTGTTTGCCGGGGCTGCCGCTTCAATCTTCTCTTTCGCCTCTGCGGGCGTAACTGCTACCGTTTTCACCAGCTGAAGACGTATTCTCTGCGTGTTCAACGCCGGCAGCCATTTCACGGGGTCCAGCGGCGCAACCTTGTCCAGAAACTCGGGCTTAACATAGTCTGCCCGCTCCTTCTCCGGAATCAGGGGAGACTTGGCCAGCCAGTCCGGCCAATCGCCCCATGGATCCAGCAGATCGAGCGCCTTGATACGCGGATCAACGGCCGCAGCCAGAATGGCGATCGTGGCTCCTGATCCATCGCCAAACATCCCCACACGATCCATATCCACATCGCCGCGCGCCGCCAGATAGTTCAGAATCATCTGCACGTCGTGCGCGCTGGTCGCCAGAGACTCTTGCAAGTCGCTGACGAACCACTCGTTCAGCGAGCGCGGCGGATGAAATCGCCCCGCGGTCAGGGCCGAGGCAAAGCCCACTGCGGCAAATCCATTTCGGGATAGAAACTTGTCAAAATCAGGGTTGCGAAAACGGTCGAGTTCGAAAGGATAACTATAGAGATACAGAATTACCGGCGCCTTCTTTACCCCCGCCGGCCGGATAATATAAAGATCGATCGGGTCGCCCGGGCGCCATTGTACTCGCACCATTTCGCGAACAAACGTGCGCTGCGTATTAATCTCTCCTACTAGCGGCTCGCCCACCTTCAGATCACTGCTTTTGAGTGAGGGGGTCGACCAATCCTCAGCAATTTTTGGAACGAGTGCGGAGCCGGTAAGATCGGGATGCCCACTTGCCGGTTGCGTGCTCGACTCGCGTTTCGGCGATTCGGCGGCCGAAATCACTTGCGCCCACCCACTTTTTGTTCCGACGAGAAGAAGAATCACACCCGAAAATGCAATCAACCAATCTCTCTTCATAGAGCCGGACAACTTCCCCATCAACTTCGCCTCCGCACACAGGCACATTATTTCAATAGAACTCTGCTCGTTCCGGTTAAATCGAGGTTAAGAAATTGAAAACTGAGGCAGGCTGCCAACGCTAGCGAGCCTGCCTCAGGATAGTCAAGTTGTTTCAGCGCTCACGGTTAAGCGAGAGCTAGTTGGTGAGACCGATCGGGCCGGGCTGATTGAGTTCGAAGCAGACTTGTTCTTTCACTGCCTTCGTACCGCTCCCCGAATAGTTCGTTGTCAGGGTCAGCGACTTGTCTGTGTTAACGGACGAGATCGTGTAATCCGCGAACCCGCTAGGCCCATTGATCCAGATCGTGTTGCCGGCTTGCAGATTGAGGTTCAGCAGGTTCTTCGCTGCGTTGGCCGACGAGCTGGCCTCATAGAGGAACCCAGCCGCCCAAGTTACGGTAGCCGAACCATTCGTAACCGATGCCTCTTCGTTCTTTCCCGATAGCGCCGGGCACCACGTCAAAGGAGGCGTCAGGGGGCCAACTACCACGCCGCCCACGTCGCCGCCGGTCTCGGTATTAACCGAATCGTTGCCGCCGATGTCGGAGCCAACGGTGGTAGCACCATTGTTAGGAACATCCTCGGCGCCAGTGGCGCAGGTATTTTCCATACCCGTGGTTTTGGTCAGCTTGTAGCTGGTGCAACGCTCGAAGTGCGAGCGATAAACTTCGAGCGAGTCGGTGCAGTATCCGCCGCCCGTGCAGGTCGCGTTTGAGGTGCAAGTCGCGCCGGCATTGGTGCCGCCGGAGCAGGTACCGATGGCCTGGCAGGTTCCTGCCGCGCCGCCGGCACCCGTCGCAACGCAATGCGCGCTGGTATAGCAATACTGCCCGTCGTTGTTCGGTGCAACTCCGCCCTGGCAGGTATATCCGGCCGTAAACGGAACGTAGTCGGCCACAGTGTAATCGACGACGTTATTGGTCGCGTACGCCAGGTGAGCGGGGCCATATGGATCGAATTCGTTTTCGATGTCATTGGCAACGACCCAGCGGTAGACCGACCAGGACTTATAGCTGCCGTTGCGAACGTTGGGGAACGATTGTCCCCCGGGAGTCGCGCTCCACAGGCAGGGACCGTTCTTACCCGTGCAGTTCGGAGGCACCTGGGCGAGGTTCGAACTAACCTGGCAGGTTCCAGGCGAACCCGACCCACTGGCTGTGCAGTTGCTGTCGTCGGCGCAAGCTGCTCCGTCGTTATTCGGAGCGGTGCCACCTTGGCAGGTCTGCAGATCACCCGTGGACGTACTCGGGCCGAAGGGGTCGATGCCGTCTTCAGTCAGGTAGTTGACGGCGCCAACCTTCGGGCTCACAAGCTTCGCGACATTGGCGTAGCCGGTAAAGATGTAGCCCAGCGTGTTCGCATTCCCCCCGATCGCGTTCACTACTTCGCCGGTTCCAATGGCGCGCAGTTTGCTTCCGCCGCTGGCGCAGGGCAGGTTCAGGGGGTTGTTGTTGCTGTTGTTAGGGTTAATTCCCTTTTCCTGCGAATCGTCCGGGTTGCCGAAAGTGCGGAAGAGGTTAAATTCGGTCGTGTTCATCGTGCCCGAGAGAGGCTCGCGCAGGATCAGATTGATGTTAGTTGCGCCAGTCGGAGGGGTAGCGGTTGTGGAGGTTCCGTTCCAGAAGAGATCGAAAGCCGCGTTGGAGCTCGACCCGCCAAACCCGCAGAACGTCGTGCCGTCATAGAGGTGGGCTAGGTCGTAGGGATTGCCGGACACTTTTTCATACGGCTCGACGCCAGTCTCAAGATCGACCGGGTAGTACGAAGCCTTGTTGTTATTCAGGAAAAACACGGTAGGTGCCGCACCGATGGGAACCGTCACCGCCGAAGGAACGGCGATGCTGGTGATGGGGTCGGTTCCGCCACCCAATGCGAAGTTAATCGGCTGTGCCGAAGTGCCCGTGCCTTGCGAGGTGGAAATTAGCTCCCCGATGTTGGCATTGGTAGTTGTGTAACCCAAACCTGCGTAAGTGGTGGAGTTCAACTTGGAGTTGGAGCGGTCGGTGGCAAAAAGTGCGTCTTCCGGACGAATATCGGTCAAGCCAACGTTGACGTGCAGGTTAGCCGTGCCCGCAGAGGCGGTGCCGAGGGCGCCAGCAACCGCGGAAGGAAGACTCGCAAGATCCGCGGTGTCGTCAGGCCACAATCCCTGCGGGATCGAGTTTGCGCCAGTGCCCGTGGGTGTGATGACTTCAATCTGCGCACCCGGACCGCTGCTTTGCTGGGCAAAGTAAGTGCGGTTGCCCACGGTCGAATCTTCGCTGACGTCGGTCCAGATGTCGGTAATGGTGGACGGCGTCGTCGCGCCGCCAGTCAGGTCACTGCAGTTGCCAAGCCAAACGATCCAGATATTGCCGAGCTGCGGGAGGATAAGACCGCCGGCGCGTTCGTCGAGAATGTTGGCGCCGTTGCTAAACGTCCAGTGAAAGACGGTCGGGCTTGTCGGGTTGTTGCCGCAGTTGCTCTGCGTGACGACGCCTGGGATGCTTAGAGCAAGAGCGTCGGCGCCAATTCCGGCAGTCAGGAACTGGGCCGAGGACCCGTCGCCTACCACGTGTGCTACGCAACTTTTCGCTGTTGTGCCTGCGTTGAGGCATGCCTGCGGACACTGCTGAACGTTGCCCGAACATTGCGCATTGGCTGTGGGTGCCACCGCTACAATCGCGGCTGTACACAGCGCCGCGAGCAAAAACTTGATCCGTGTCATTTCATTCCTCCTTAGAAAGGAAAGGTTGAGAAAGTGTGACAAACCTGGGAGCCACACACTGAAGCTGGCAGAATTGCATGCGCCCGCGCAGGATGGGTCCCCTGAAAGGGCATTTAATTTTTTTTTGAGAAATTAACTTGCGAACGACGAACTACAGCCTGGGTCGCAAACGACCACGTGCCACTATGGCGGAGATGTGTTACGACGGCATGACTAAATTGTTAAAGTTAAAACAATTTTTGCTGCGGAACGGCGTGAAAGCCTGCCAATCAAGGGTTTTAAAGCAATAAGTTGTGGAATTCGGGGAACTGCGGCAGCCCCAACTGTAACCTGAATTTCATCAATCCGTCATGCTCCCGTAACATTCCCCGTGTAAGTCTAGATGGCTCGCGTCGTCGAGTCGACTGGCTCAAACCAACAATTGAATCGCGCGGCCTGCTGGGAACTGGGTAGTG
This sequence comes from Candidatus Sulfotelmatobacter sp., assembly GCA_030045935.1. Classification (GTDB taxonomy): domain Bacteria; phylum Acidobacteriota; class Terriglobia; order Terriglobales; family Acidobacteriaceae; genus Sulfotelmatobacter. The sequence continues at coordinate 1,554 of JASIEN010000386.1, read as the reverse complement.
TCTGCTTCCCGTTGAACCGTCCGGAGGTATTTAGGAATCGTGAGATCTCCCAGGATCATTTTCTGTCTTTTTATTCTAGTCATTTCTGCGGTCAGCGTGGCAGTCGCTGCTCCCGCGCCGCGCGCTAACAATCGGAACTTCGGTATGCACGCCGCACTGGCCACCACAGTGCCGCAGGAGAGCGCATCGTCATCGGTCAGGGGAAGCGTCACTGATGAGTCCCACAATCCCATCGCTGGGGCTGCGGTTACCATTCAGAACGACTCTGGCGTCAATCAAACCACGACAACAGATGCCAACGGCAGATACAAGATTGGGGGGTTGGCCGAGGGACCGTACACGATTTCATTCACCGCAACCGGATTTGAGAAATTCGAAATCAAACATATCCTCCTGCGCGCGGGAGACTCAGTTCCTTTTGACGCACTGATGAAGCCGGGTGCTGAAGCAGCAACACCGGCGAGCACAGTTGCAGCTCCCAAACCGTCTGCAGCACGGCAAGCGGCGAATCCGGTCACGCCCGCCCCAACCCGGAAGAGCGGCGCTTCGGTCAAGGGCACGGTGGCTGATGCATCCGGTAAGCCGATCGCTGGCGCCACTATCGCAATTAAGAATGACTCGGGCGTGAGTCAGAGTGCGACGACCGATAACAAGGGAAAATATCACATAGGCAGCCTGGCAACGGGAACCTACACGATTTCTGTTACGGCTAGCGGATTCAAGAAATTCGAAGTCGCCGGCATTCCGCTGAACGCGGGGGCCTCAGTTCCACTTGATGTATTGATGGAGCCCAGCGTTGCTGAGGAAGGAGTTGCAGCTGCAGCGACCGCAGCGCCAGCTCCGACGGAACCAGCTGCCGCCGCGACTCCAACTCCAGCTACGGCCGAGCCCGCTGCCGAGGCGAAGCCGGCGCCAGAGCCGAGCGCGCCGGTCCAGGAGAGCATTGCTTCGGTTAGCGGCACGGTAGCGGATGGGTCCAACAAGCCGATCGCGGGCGCGACTGTTTCCATAAAGAGTGCCGGCGGAGTAAGCCAAACAGCAAGAACGGACAGCAAGGGAAAATATTGGATAGGTAGTCTCGCGGCGGGAACCTACACCATTTCTGTCACGGCCAAAGGGTTCAAGAAATTTGAAGTTGCAGGCGTTGCGATCGCGGCGGGGGATTCAGTTCCGCTGGATGCGTTGATGGAAGCGGGTGTTTCTGGGGAAACGGTGCAGGCTGCCAACGTGCCGGCGCAGAAACCGGCTGCCCCTGCAGAAACTCAGCAAGGGCAAACCTCCGCCAACTGGCTGTACGTGGAGCCTGTGATCCCGCAACCGCCACCGGGAGTGAAACCCATCGTGCCACCTACTGGGCAGGGTCAGCCGACGGTAGCAGTCACGCCGATGGTCGTGCACACCGACAGCAAGACTGGGGCTCTTACTGGACAAGTCACAGACCAGACGGGCGCGGTGATTGTAGGCGCAACCGTGACCCTTAGCAACGCCTCCGGGTTCAAACGAACGACGACATCGAACGATAAAGGTATGTATGCGATCACGGGCGTGCCCCCT
>JASIEN010000385.1 GCA_030045935.1 Candidatus Sulfotelmatobacter sp. | reverse complement strand
CAACTGGCAACTGATTGAGCTGCCTGGAGTCGGCCATAGCACACAGGAAGTCTTCACCTCAAAGGCCGTAAAGCAAGTATTGCGGGAAGCTGTGGCTTTGCCCACGTCCGGCGGCGACGGTTCGCCTCATGCAGAGAATATTGGGAGCGAAACTGAGGGAGAGCTTTCATTCGTAGCGCAACGGCTGACGTCTGGTGAAGGTTTCCCGTGGCGTCCCCTACTTTTCGACGATTTCACCGCCCAGGGCCAAGACCAAACACGGAACCCGGAAGACAAGAGCACCCCACAAAACCAGCAACCCGGCGCGGACGCCGGCACACCGCAGAATTCCTCTCAAAAGCCCGACGTCAAAATCACGCCTCGCCAGGCTGAAGAACTCTTCCACTCCGTCGACGAAATTCTGGCCTTTGACAGCAAGCACTCCGGCCTTCCGATCAAGAAAGAAGTCAAGCGCCGCCTCACCAGCCGGGACGAAGTCGTCGCCTATCTCACCAAGCACATGAAGGATGAAGACGTAAAACGCTTGCAGCGCTCCGAGCTGGTGCTGAAAAAATTCGGCCTGTTGCCCCCCGATTACGATCTTGAAAAGCTCATGGTTCAGCTTCTTCGCGAACAGATCGCCGGCTACTACGATCCCAAGACCAAGACTGTAAATCTGCTTGACTGGGTTCCCATGGAGGAACAGGCAGGAGTGATGGCCCATGAACTCACTCACGCGCTGCAAGATCAATCCATTAATCTCGATAAGTTCATGAAGAAAGGCGACAAGGACCTGGGCGAGATGAAAAAAGATCCCACCCCGCAAGACATTGAGAACGACGAGATCGATGACGCCCGCGAAGCCGTGGTTGAGGGTCAGGCCGAAGCTGTCATGCTCGACTATGAGCTTGCCCCGCTCGGGCGCTCCATTGCCGACTCTGCCGACCTGGTCGAAAGCATGGAATCGCAAATGGCCAATGGCGGCGACGATTCCTCGGTCTTCAAAGACGCTCCCATTTTTCTCAGGGAATCACTGACCTTCCCCTACAGCTACGGCTTGAAGTTCGTGATCAAACTCATGCAAACCGGAGGCAAAGAGCGGGCCTTTGAGCAAACGCTCGAAGATCCCCCGCACACCACCCGCCAGATTATGCAGCCGGAAACTTATATCTCGGGGGAATCAATTGCACCCATGGCGGTCCCTGATTTCAAGAAAGACTTCAAGGATTACTTGAAGTTTGATATCGGCGCCATGGGCGAGTTTGACGTGGCGGTACTGGTGGAGCAATACGCCGGTAAGAAGGCGTCTGAGCGGCTTTATCCGGAGTGGCGCGGGGGCTACTATTACGCCGCGAAATCGAAGGATGATTCGTTAGCGCCCCTCGGATTGCTCTACGTCTCGCGCTGGTCAAATGCGGAGAAAGCTGCTGAGTTCGCGGCCATCTACGCGGAGTCACTCAATCAGCGCTACAAGCAGGTGAAAGAGAATGGTGACGCGGCAGGTCAGGCCGAAGAGCCTTCAACTCGCAAGCACCCCATCCTGCTCGGCCGCCACCAATGGAGTACTGAGGAAGGACCAGTTGTCATTGAGGAGCGCGGAGACACCGTTTTTGTCAGTGAGAGTTTGGATCCCGCTACCACAGGGGCTGTGGAAAAAGAGGTTTTTGGGCAGTAAACTGCAGAACCTGATTAGAAGGAAAGGATGGCTTAGCGCGGAGCTGCTCCTGGGAACGGCGTAGCAGGCCGGCCGTAAGTGCCCGGGGATGGAAGCGCCATCATTTCTTCACGGACTTCTCACCGATCACGGCGCGCAAAGCTCGCACCAAGTCCGGCAGTTTAGGGAGCAGGGCCGAGTATTTCAACCAGGCTCTGTGGTCGACTGCCGGTGCGCCACTAACAAGGGCGCCAGCGGGAATATCGGCCGCAACTCCGCTCTGTGGAGTGACGATTGCGCCTTCTCCAACCTTGCAGTGTCCCACCACGCCGACTTGTCCAGTCAGAATCGCACGCTTGCCAATTTCTGTCGATCCAGCCAGGCCGACCTGCGCGGCGAGAAGCGCATCTTCGCCGACCTGCGATCCGTGACCAACCTGCACTAAATTGTCGATCTTTACGCCCCGCCGAATGCGCGTTTCGCCCACGCTGGCGCGGTCGATGCACGAGTTAGCTTGGATCTCTACGTCATCCTCAATAACGACTGGCGCGGGTTGGGGAATCTTGTACCAGCTTCCTTTAGGTGTCTTGGCGAAGCCGAATCCGTCTGAGCCGATGACGACGCCGTTGTGCAGCAAGACGTTGTTCCCAATGCGGCAGTTTTCGCGCACGACCGCGTGGGCATGGGCGAAAAAATCATTGCCGATGGTGACTCCGCGATAAATGACCACGTGCGCCAACAGTACAGCATTCGCGCCGATTTCAACACTCTCATTGACGACGACATACGGGGCGATGTGGGCGTTTCCTCCGATCTTTGCGCTGGGATGGATGATAGCCGTGGGATGTATTCCCGGAGAGTAGCGCTCGGGCTGATAAAAGAGTTCGAGGGCGCGGGCGAACGAGAGATAGGGATCCTCCACGCGCAGCGTTGCCGCAGGAATGGCAGGGAAGTCATTGGCCACGATCACAGCCGCAGCTTTCGTGTGCCGTGCCGAGCCCGCATATTTCGGGTTGGCGACGAAGGTCAATTCAGAAGGTCCGGCTCGCTCGATGCCGTTGAGTCCGGTGATCTCGATGTCCGGCGAAGCGTTATCGAGGCGCGCGTTCAGGGCGGAGGCGATTGCGGAAAGTTTCATTGGAATGCAGGGTGCGAGTAAATCGTACACCGAAGGCTTACGCGAACGGCAATTCAAGAGAATGAACGACCTATTCCCCGAACATTGGAACTTGTCTCTGGTCTTGAACTGGCCTTCGGCCGGGCCGGCGTGCGCCTCCGATGACCGCTAATACCGTCAGCGATTCCAGCGCCGTGCGCGGAACGAAAATACGCTGCGTGTTTGAGCGCTGATCCGGTGGGTTGACCAGATATCCTTCGGGCAAGTTCTGAGTCAGGTCCGAGGGCATGAGTCCTTCGAGGATTTCGTTGTCTTTGAAGCGCAGCCGCACCCAAAGCCCTTCCGACCTGGGACGGGAAGCGAACGTTTTGCGGGTCAGCGATTCGGAATCTCCAAACTCGCGTACGAAGTAGACGCCCTTAATCTCGCGCAGATCAATGGCGACAACATTGCCCGCCAGATTGATCAGTTCCAGCTTACCCTCATGGATGAACTCAGCCGAAACATAGCCGGAGATGGAATCGCGATCCATCTTGCGGACGATCACTTTCTTGTGCGTCGATGACATCAAGATGCGAGCTATGAGTTTCGAACTGCCGGTGGACAAGACACCAGCAGCCAATGGCCGATTTTCGCATTATTTTGTGCAAATCTGCTCGACTCCAGGTTGGCAGTAGCCAAAATGTAAACGTTGTGTTATTCCTTTAGGTTGCGCGGGAACACCTCAAGTCTACCCTAAGTGATTGGTAGTTAAGGGCTTGAGTGTGCGTAGATCTCGGATTCAGCAGCTTTGTGATGAGGCCGCCTGTGGAAAAAATGTGAAAAACGGGCTTGGGTCAGCTACAGCGCAATCGATTGCAGCCATCTGTATAGCCTGCAAGGCCTTCTGAACGACCAATGGCTGATTACATTTACACGATGGAACTTCGGCTGACGCCGGATCAGATGAAGGGCGTCAACCTGGTGCAGGATGTAGCCCGCGGGGCGGAATTTACCCTGTACCTGACCGGCGGAGCGATTCGGGACATCATCACCGGTTTTACCATCCGCGACCTGGATTTTACGATCCAGGGCAATCCACTGAAACTGCAAAAAGAACTGGAGCGAGCAGGCGCGCGCATCGTCGGCCAGGACGAGGACATGCGCACCGTTTATCTGCTCCTGCCGGGAAATGTGCGCGCCGAAATCGGCATGGCGCGCACCGAGCAGTACGAAAAAGTAGGCCGGCCCCCGGTGATCGCACCGGCCAGCATCCAGGAAGATTTGCGCCGTCGCGATTTCACCGTGAACGCCATGGCTCTCTCGTTGAATGAAGGGTCTCGCGGGCTGCTGCTCGATCCTTTCAACGGCGTCGCCGATATCGAAGCCAAGCTGCTGCGCATTTTGCATAATTACGCCTTTGTGGAAGATCCCTCACGGCTGATTCGGGCGACACGATTTTCCGCAAGGTTTCACTGGCCTCTTGAGGAACGCACGCAGCAGCGCTACAACGCAGCCAAAGAAAACAATTACATCGAGCATATTTCACGCAGCGCCGTAGGTCACGAGATCGCCCAACTGGCCCACGAAGATGACCCGCTGAACGTGTTAAAGGCCCTGGAACGGGAAGACTGGCTGAAGGTGCTGCACCCACATTGGTCGTCGACGAAAGTCGATACCAACGGGCTGGCACAATTGATGAAAACTCGCCAGCAAATGGTGGACCTCGGGTTCAGCGTCGATCCCTCCGCCGCGGTCATGTATTTCCTGACCTCGCGGATGTCAGATAAGGACATTTCCGATCTGCGGCGAGTGATGCCGCGCAAGGATCTGGTTGAAGCGTGGCGCGACATTGAAGATCATGCGAAAGAATTGTCCAGGCGGCTGATGGGCAAAGAAGCGGCCACGCCATCGCGCACGTGGAATCTGTTGTCATCGGCGCGGCCGGAGATGATCTTGTTTCTCGCCGTGACGGCACGTCAGCAGGCGGTAGCGCAGAAGATTAAGAATTTCCTCACTAAATGGCGCGACGTGCAGAAGAAAATTCCGCTGCCCGAAATGACCGAACTATTAATCACGCCGCAGTTGCCCGCTTATCCCAAGATTGCCAACGACGTGTTCATGCTGTTGCTCGACGGCAAGCTGCGCTCGCGGACCGAGACATTGAAATTCCTCAAGCCGTTTGCGCCGCCTCCGCCTCCGCCTCCTCCAGCGCCCAGGCGCGGACGGGGAGCAAAAGCCGCAGCGGCCGCCGCGGGTGCGGCAACATCTGGCAAGAAAGGTGAGGGCGCAAAGGGCAAAGGAAAGGCGGGGCCCGTCCCAGTCGCAGCCACGCCGCAGGTGCCGGCACAAGCCGCTGCGGCTGCCACGAACAAGGCTTCAAAACCCGCAGTTAAGGCTGCTGCTGCGAGATCTTCGCACAAACCGGCGAAACCGGGAAAGCCGGCACCAAAACCGGCTAAGCCACCAAAAAAAGCGGCAAAGACCAAAAAATCGGTGAAGAAGAAACCCCGAAAGCGGTAGTTCAACCGCCGTTTACAAAAATTTTCGAGTTGACAACTTAGACCGGGCTTATAATAGGCCCCATGCAGCGCGCGCTCTTCATTGCCGCGTTGGTGATTGTCCTGGTGCCTGGTGCGTGGGCTCAGCGTGGTGGAGGCCACAGCGGCGGCGGTGGCGGCGGGCATGCTGGATTTTCCGGCGGCGGATTCAGCGGCGGTCACATTGGCGGTTTTAGTGGCAGCCACTCTTTCAGCGGAGCCCATTCCTTCAGTGGTCCCCGTTCTTTCAGCGGCAGTCGTTCTCAAGTTTTCTCAGGACGCTCTTTCTCTCGCGGATCAGCATTCGCTCGCGGCTCCTTCAACAGGAGTGGGATTAACCGCTCCGGCGTAGGCGTCCGAATTCGCTCGTACCCGTACTGGGGCTGGGGATACGGCTACCCCTACTATGGCTACGGCTATCCGTACCTCTGGGGTGGAATCGATCCTTACTGGTGGTGGGAAGGCGATTCGTCCGATTCCGGGTATGATCCGGGCTACGCTTACAATCCAGGCTACGATTATGATCCAGCTTATGGTGACGGTCCTGGCTACCCCGGGCCACAATATCAGAACGGTCTCAACAATGAGATGAACCAGCAGGGCGTCGTGCCCTGGAGATCGCCGCAGGATCAGCGAGCTTATTCACAACAGTCGAAAACGCATTCGACGACCGCTGATGCCATGGCGGCAACGGTGCTGGTCTTCCGCGATCAGCACAAAGAAGAAGTACAAAATTACGCTATCGTAGGACAGATCCTGTGGACATTCTCTCCACAGCACACGCAGAAAATTCCTCTTTCAGAGCTCGACATTCCGGCGACAGAGAAAGCCAATGACGAGCGCGGCGTCAGCTTCCGTTTGCCGGGAACCGGCGAGGGCCAGTAGTAATCCTCCTTTTCTCTCAAACCTTACTCATGAGCAGGCGCTGTCAACGGCGGTGGGTCTGCAGGATGGTCGCGCAGATACTGCTCAAATGGTTCGTTGCGTAGCATAAAGCGGAATCCTCTCTTCGTGTTGACATCAACGGTTCTTTGCATATCCAGTGCGTCGAAGGGAATTAGGTGTTCAACTGGTTTGCCACCGTCCTCCTCAATCATTGTGAAGTGGAGCTCATCGTCGACCAGCCAGTAATCGGTTACGTTCAGAATAGTGCCGTCTTTCAGAAAGAGCTGCGGCAGCTCCGGACCTTCTTCGCCGTAGACCACGGGAGTTTCGTAAGGCTGGTAGACGTAATTTGCAGGACCCGGAGAAGACATCGTTGAGTAATCGAGTGTCCAGAGCCAGGACAGGTCACAGCTGGCTCGAAAACAGGAGTTCAGTCCCCAGAAAGCTCCATCGAAAAGAGAGGGGGATTCGTAAAGAAAGAATACCTGTGGAAACGGGCGAATCGGACGCCGAGGAGGTCGAAACCCGCCCATCGCGAGTGCGACGCGTCCAGATGAGGCTGTCGACATTCGAGAAGTAGAAATGGGCGCATGCATAATCGGCGCCGGAGAAATCGGGTTGTGCGGACCCGGTGCGGCCGACACGTGAACCCCTCCAGGAACGTGCGCGGCCTGCGCTAGAACGGGGGACATCAGGACACAAACGGAGAACATGCAAAAGACGACCGTGAGAGATTTCTTGACGATCGAGCGGTGAACTGAGGGCGTCATGTTCTCCCCTGCATCTGACAGATCGCTCTCACACGTTACTGTCAAGTGTAATCCCTTAGCTGCGGTCTAGTTTCCTGTTTTTGAACGGAGCTCGGCAAGATCGATAACTGCCCCACAGTTGGTGGCACCCCAAGCCCAGTCGAATCAGCTCTAGAGGCGGAGGGATGGAAATGGTGCGCCCGGACGGAGTCGAACCGCCAACCCCTAGCTTCGTAGGCTAGTGCTCTATCCAGTTGAGCTACGGGCGCAGGTTTGCCGTGGGAAGAATGACTCAGTGAATTATAGCGGAACTTCAGTAGTCGGGCGAGGCCACTGCTCGCAACCAACGACGGTTAATACCTTTGCACAGCTGAGGTCTTCTCACCGCAGTTCGCTTGGCAATGCACAGGCAGCTATCGCGGGCCGAAGTAAATCTTTCCCGGGTGAGAGAAAATAGTACCGAGCCGCCAGAGGGCAGCGGCGTGTTTTGAGTCAGTTACGAGACGGCACCCCAGATGCTACAGAACTGACAGACGAAGTGGCGCGCAACGGGGCGCTCCAAGAATGACTTCGGCCAGAGGTTTTCTTGGACCGCCCCTTGCATTTTCTGCTGAATTCCTTCCAGGCAATCCAAAAACACCCGGGCGAGCCGGCCAAGCGGAGACTTCACTATCTTCGCCAGAGAAACTGCGAGTCTTACAACCTTTTATGCCAGTGCGACCTGTTCACGTTATGCCAGTGCGACCTGTTCACGCGCATCCACTCCCGCCTGACGCAAAAGGCGCGAGACGGTGTCCGCTTTTAAGCGGGACGCGTCGAACCGCACGCGCACGGTTCGTTCCTGCGAATTGAAATCGACCCGCTGTATTCCGTAGACCTCGCGCATGCCGTCAACCGCGCGCAACTCGGTTTCCCCGGGCGTAGCGCCGTAGCGGAAAACCACTTCAAGATAGGTCATGGGATAATCCTTACCTGCGACGATGCAGGTCGCCCGAGTTGCGGGCTGAATCCAATATAAAACATCGTCCATCGAAGCATGTAGGCGAGTTTTCGCCTGAATGTCTACCCCTCCATCCAAACCGATCGGCGAACGCGACCCTGTATGCGGGATGAACGTGAATCCCGCCACCGCGAAACATGTTCACCCACACGCGGGCAAGAGTTATTACTTCTGCTGCGTGGGATGCATGGAGAAATTCAAGGGCGACCCGGCAAAGTATCTCAGCGCAAAAGCGCTTACGCCTTCGTCTGGATTGGTAACTCTCGGTGCGTCCAAGCCTGCGCCGCACGCGACAGCCCAGCCCACCCAAATTCCATCGCCGTCACAAAAAACATCGGTGAAGCAGCGCAGCGCAAGGGCCTACGTGTGCCCCATGTGCCCCGACGTGCGCGAGAGTAGACCGGGCCCTTGTCCTTCGTGTGGAATGTCGCTGGAAGCCGAGACGCCGGCTCCAACCGCACGCACTGAATACACGTGCCCGATGCATCCCGAGATCGTGCGTTCCGAGCCTGGATCTTGCCCCATCTGCGGCATGGCGCTCGAGCCGCGCGCCGTGGCGGCAGTTGCCGATGAAAATCCTGAACTGCGCGACATGACGCGCCGATTTTGGGTGAGTCTGGCGTTGACCACGCCGCTAATCGTCGTTGCAATGTATGAAATGATTCCGGGTCTCGGTGTGCAGCCGACTTCGACCTTCGGAATCGGGTCGCCTTGGCTCGAGCTCATGCTGGCCTCTCCTGTTGTTCTCTGGGGCGGATGGCCGTTCTTTCAGCGTTTCTGGAGCTCACTCGTCAATCGCAGCCCCAACATGTTCACCCTGATCGGTATGGGTACGGGTGTCGCTTATGGATACAGTGTGGTCGCGACGCTTGCCCCTGGGATTTTTCCCGAATCTCTGCGCAGCATGGGCGGTTATCCCGACGTTTACTTTGAGGCGGCGGCTGCAATCACTACTTTGGTTTTGCTCGGGCAAGTGATGGAGCTGCGTGCTCGCAGCCGCACCAGAGCCGCCATTCGCGCATTGCTCGATCTAAGCCCGCGAACGGCGCGCCTGCTCGCTCCAGACGGCACTGAAAAAGATGTTCCGCTCGAACAAATCAAACCCGGAGACCGTCTGCGTGTGCGCCCAGGAGAAAAGGTCCCAGTTGATGGCGTAGTGCTCGACGGCCGCAGTGCGGTCGACGAATCGATGATCAGCGGCGAGTCGATCCCGGTGGAGAAAGCACCGAACAGCAAAGTCATTGGCGCAACGATAAACACGACTGGTTCGTTCGTCATGCGCGCCGAACGCGTAGGTAGCGAAACTCTGCTGGCGCAGATCGTTCAGATGGTCACCCAGGCACAGCGCAGCCGCGCTCCGATTCAGCGCTTGGCAGACCGCGTGGCGCAGTGGTTTGTGCCAGCGGTTGTAGCGATCGCGGTGGTTACGTTTTTTGCGTGGTGGCTATTTGGCCCACCGCCGCGTCTGGCACATGCGCTGGTGAGCGCGGTTGCGGTGCTGATCATCGCCTGCCCTTGCGCTCTGGGATTGGCAACCCCCATGGCCATCATGGTCGGCGTGGGCCGCGGCGCGCGGGCGGGAGTGCTGATCAAAACTGCGGAAGCGCTCGAAGTCATGGAGAGGGTCGACACGCTGGTCGTAGATAAGACTGGCACGCTCACAGAAGGGAAACCGAAGCTGAGCGGTTTTACCGCGCAAATCCCATTAGACACCGAACTTGTTCGTCTGGCGGCGAGCCTGGAGCGCGCTAGCGAACATCCGCTTGCGGCCGCGATTGTCGAGGGAGCTGCCGAGCGCGGACTTAAACTATCGGAACCGTTGGAAGTCAGTTCCCTTGCCGGCAAGGGAATTCAAGGTCTGGTCGACGGAAGAAAGGTTGCAGTCGGCAACACGGCCATGATGATTCAGGTCGGAGCGTTAAAAACCGGAGGCGGAATTTCTTATGGCAGGGTGCCGGGTGCAACCGTGTTTTTTGTGGCGATCGATGGCAAGTACGCAGGTAACGTAAGCGTTGCCGACCGCCTCAAATCCACGACTCCAGACGCATTACGACAACTGGAAGGTCTCGATATTCACGTCGTCATGTTGACTGGTGACAATCGCGATACGGCGTCTGAAATCGCGCAGAGACTCGGCATCGACGAATTCGAAGCTGAAGTTTTGCCGCAACAAAAACTCGAGATCGTCCGCAAGCTGCAAAAGCAGGGAAGAGTCATCGCGGTGGCAGGCGACGGCATCAATGACGCTCCTGCATTGGCTCAGGCGGATGTTGGCATCGCTATGGGCACCGGCACCGATGTTGCCATGGAGAGCGGCGGCATCACGCTGGTGAAGGGCGATCTAAGCGGAATTCTGCGCGCCCGCAAGCTGAGCCAGGCCACCATGCGCAACATCCGGCAGAATCTGTTCTTTGCGTTTATCTATAACGCGCTGGGAGTGCCCATTGCCGCAGGCGTGCTGTATCCCTTTTTTGGATTACTGCTCAGCCCGATTGTCGCAGCCGGGGCGATGAGCTTCAGTTCCGTCTCGGTGATCGCGAATGCGCTACGGCTGAGGAATGTGAAGTTATAGTCTTATCTTTCCACGGCGTAATTCAAGTGCACGACTCCGTCCTCAAACGACTTCGTCGAAAGCAACTTGAGCGGAATCGAGCGATGCTTCGGCTGCACCAGGGGAATGCCTTCGCCAATGAAAATCGGGATGACGTGAATGCTGAACCCGTCGATCTCGCCGGCATCGAGGAATGACGCGATAATGTTGGCGCCGCCCATCATCCAGATGTCTTTTCCCGGCTGGGCGCGCAGATGCGTGGCAAATTGTTTCACAGGTTGTTTGACGAATTCTATGTTGCCGTCTGACTTGTCTGGCAGGGTGCGCGAAAACACATAATTCTTAATCTTCGGGCCCATCCCTAGGTTCTTACCACCAAACGTCAATCCGATCTCATACGTCTTTCTTCCCCACAGAACCGTATCGATCGATTTTACGAACTCCTCGGAGCCGTAATTGTTCTTGTAGCGTGGATCGTTGAGCCAGGAAAAAT
>JASIEN010000384.1 GCA_030045935.1 Candidatus Sulfotelmatobacter sp. | reverse complement strand
TGGTAGAACTTGGCCTCGCAGGTTTTTTCGATGCCTGTATGAAGAAACCCAATGTCAGGCATGATGCGAACCACAGTTTCGCCATCTATCTCGAGGATCACGCGCAGCACCCCATGTGTGGAAGGGTGCTGCGGGCCCATGTTCAGGATCAGGGTGCGATCCTGCGCGGGCTCGAGCACGGGGGTGGGCGTGAGATGGGCCATCGCGCTAGCGGTAACCCTCCACGGGATAGTCTTTGCGCAGGGGATGGCCTTCCCAATCTTCTGGCATCATCAGCCGCCGCAAGTAGGGATGGCCGGTAAAACGGATTCCAAACAAATCGAAAACTTCGCGCTCGAAAAAATTGGCCGCAGGCCAAACCGACGTTACCGATTCGACCGTCGGGGTGGTACTGTCGAGGCGAACTTTCAACCGCACACGTTCTTTTTTTGGAATTGAGAGCAAGTGATAGATGACTTCAAAGCGCGGCTCCGCCGGGAACCAATCGACGCAAGTGATGTCGGATAGAAAGTTAAAGGCGCAACCGCTATCATCCCGCAGAAGTGCGCAAGCCTCGCGCAAGTTTGCGCGCTCAAGATAAATTGTCATCTCGTCGCGATCGAACTTGATTTCCGCAATCGATGAGGGATTCCACGCATCCAGCCGCGCCACAGCCGGATGTGATTTCAGTTGCTCGATTTCAGTAATTGGAGCGGAAAGCGTCACTCAGCGATCTCCTCGGCGGCGCAGAGCTTCCGGGCCCCAATCCAGGATGCCTTTTTTCCAGACGTAAAAGAAGCCGACCAAAACAATGCCGATATAAACCAACATTTCGGTCAGCCCGAAGAGGCCCTCGCCGTGTGCCTTAAGGCTGCGTAGAATCACCGCCCAGGGGTATAGGAAGACCGCTTCCACATCGAAAAGAATGAACAACATGGCGACCAGGTAGAACTGCACCGAGAAGCGCTGGCGGGAATCGCCGACGGGCGTCATGCCACATTCATACGGCGAAAGTTTGGCACGGGTCGGCTTACGCTCACCCAAAAGCCAGGAAAGTAGGATAATTGCGGTTGCGATGCCTCCCGCCAACACCGAATGAATCAGAAGTGGCAGGTATCGCGCGAAGTAATTGTCTGGCATAAGAGAGGCTATATATAATGCGCGCCAAGCGTTTGGTTAAACACTTTAGATTAGGGGCTGGTGCGAGGAGTGTCAAGGGAAGCAGGCCTGTGTGCGGATACGGACAGGAAGGTTTTGTAGTTTTCGTAATCGGGTAATTTTGAAATTGCGAAATTTGGTAATTGATTTAATTACAAAACCGGGGTTTGCGTTCTCAACCATCCGCGGACGGCTGGTGGAAGGTTTTCGAATTACTTAATTACCAAATTGCTCAATTATCAAATTTTCTATGATTTTCGGGTTTAACACCGACGTCAAGCACGGTGACACCGTCTACCACGTGCAGAGCGAGGCTCGCGAAAGCGAGAAACTGCTGCAAACGCAGGTTTTCGTTCGCGGCCGTTGCATGGGAAAGAAGGCGATCTCCTACGCAGAGCAGGCAACGCAGGCTGATTACGGCGACCCCCAGAAAGAGCAGCAGCTTCGCGACCTGCACCGGCTGGTGCTCGAGGCGATTAAGGATGGCAGACTAGAGGGCATTCTGGATAAAGCCGAACCCGAGAGCTTAGCTGCGATCAAGGAACTCGACGTGCATTGGGAGAACGCTGCTTCGGTTCACGCCAATCGCAACCTCACCCTGCAACTGCGAGTGACCGAAGGCGAGGCTGCCGTGGCCGGGGCGCGCCTGACCTTCCGCTTTGCTCGTCCGGATGCGGCTCCGTTCTATACCCAAGCCGTGACCGACTCTGCAGGCAGATCCGCGATCGTGGTGGAGGTCGACGAATCTGCCTTGCCTGATTCCTCTGTAATGGTGCAAGCCAACCACGAAGGGCGCACGGTGACGCGCAAGTTTGCCCTGCGGAAGGCTGACTAGAAATTGCCTGCCTGGCTCTTTCTGCGCGAAAATTGAGGCATGAATCTTCAGATCAATGGGGAAATGCGTGCCGTCTCTCATCCGGCATCTGATGTGCCGTTCACGCTGGCGGCGCTCATCGAATCGCTGGGAATGAAATCTGATCGGGTGGCGGTTGAGCTGAATCGCGACATTGTTCCCCGCGATCGCTGGTCAGATACGCGGGTGAAAGACGGAGACCGGCTTGAGATCGTGCATTTTGTCGGCGGCGGAAGACTTTGAGCAATTCCCGCCCGCACTCTTCTAGTTAACCCTTTTGCACACCTATACTTATTGACTCAGAGCAAAGTGTGTCTACAATGTTTCAAACATCGAAGCAGCAAATTGTTTCAAACAAAAAGCACCATCATGTCCCAGGGTTTCACATCACGGGATGTCATAGCTTTGACGGGTATCAGCGCTCGCCAGCTCCAATGGTGGGACGAACGCGGAGTGGTCAAGCCTGAACGTCAAGGCCACCGGCGACTTTATTCCATGCAGAAAGTAATGGAAATGGCCGTGATCAGCGAGTTGCGCCGAAAAGGCTTTTCGCTGCAAGGCGTGCGCGAGGTGATGCGCTTTCTACAACGAGAGTTTGGAAAGGGGCTGGGGGAAATCACCGGGCGTAATTCCCATGTTCACCTATTGACCGACGGCAAACGCCTTTATCTGGAAACCTCGGCCAAGCAGATTGTCGACATCCTCAAAAATTCGAGCCAGCCCATTTTGGGAATTTGCTTGAGCGATGCGCTGCGACAGGTGCGCGCTGAAGCCCTTGGGCGCAAAGTGAGTACCTCCGTAACATCGCCAATGGAACGACGGCGTGCTAGAAGAGTTTCTTAAGGTCTTCTTAATGCAGTGCGGTGCGATGTGTCATTCCGAACGCGCGCGATTGGCGCGGGTGAGGAAACGCTTTCGGCTCTGGGGCAACAAACAACAGGAGGACGCATGGTCGGAGAACTGGACATTCTGAATGAATGGATTCCCGAACAGATGCAGCCCGGAACGATCTTTGTCCTGGAAAATGCTGGTGAGGTCGGCGAGAAAGAAGATCCTTATTGGGCCGTGCTCGCTTGCCCTTCGTGCGGAATGTTGGGCTTGATCACGCGCCGCCAGATCAACGGCCTGATGCCCGTGATCTGCGGATCAGAGAATTGCTCAGCACAATTCTTCATCCGCGAACATGAGGTGGTGGTGAGAAAGCCGTTCTAGTGTGGCGTGGGCACTGCTGCCCGTGAAAAACTCATATCGACCGAAAGGCAGGTTCTTCGCCTCGCCCGTGTTCGGAATGACATCAGCTTCGACCACACACCTTAAGTTCAGCTGCTCACCAGTTTCGTAAACACCGACAGATCGATATTTCCGCCGCTGACCACGCATACAATTTTTCTTGAGCCGCATTTGCCGCTCAGGCCCGCTGCGACGGCACAGGCGCCTGCCCCCTCCGCGATGACATGATTCCGTTCGGCCAGAATGCGCAGAGCGCGCTGGATTTCTTCCATGGTGCACACGATCGATCCCGCCAGCAGATGATGCGCGATCGCCCACATGCGCGGAAAGACCGATTTTCCTCCACAGCCATCAACCCAGCTTGCCTGCCAGCCGGGAAATTCCTGAGGTGATCCCTTGGCGAACGAACGCGCCAGAGGAGCAGCCGTTTCCGGCTCTGCGGCGTACACCTTGGTCTTGGCCCCACGTTCTTTCATGGCGGCGGCAATGCCGCAAGACAAGCCGCCTCCGCCAAACGACGCGACCACCGCGTCAACGTCAGGCAAGTCTTCCAGAATTTCCAGGCCGGCTGAGGCATTGCCCGCTATGAACGCGTCATCTTCGAACGGATGCACGAAGGCGCCATCCATCGCCGGATGGGCGCGATCTGCCAGGGCTTTCCAGCAACGGTCGAACGAGTCTTTCACGATTTCGGCGCCCAGGCGGCGAATCGCCTGAAGTTTGGCCTCGGGAGCGGTGTCGATCACCAGCACCCTGCACGGGACGCCTGCCTTGCGTGCGGCCAGTGCAACTCCCTGAGCTGCGTTGCCGGCACTGATCGTCCAAACGCCACGACGGCGCTGCTCTTCCGGCAAAAGGCGAACTGCGTTGTAAGCGCCGCGAATCTTGAACGCGCCAATAGGTTGCAGGTTTTCCAGCTTCAGATAAATTTCGCCCGGGCCGTCATAGTTCAAGCGAACCAGCGGCGTGCGGATGGCGGCTTCGTAGACGTGCTTGCGCGCATCTTCAATCATTCCCAGGGGAATGTTGCGTTGGGTTTGTGTAACTGACGCGAGGTCGGCCATTGACGTTTCGTTAGCACAGCGGCTGAAGCCGCAGTTGGAAAAGCTCTCTTCTCGCGGTCGCCGAGGCGCCGCTCTTCCTGCCACTGCAGGCGGTCCATCTTACTCTTTAATGATCCTCGCTTCATCCAATTCGACCGGAACCTGATCGACTATCTCCACACCGAATCCTTCCAGCGCGGCGACCCGTTTCGGTTTATTCGTGAGCAGACGAATCCGGCGCAGATTGAGGTCAGACAGAATCTGCGCGCCAATGCCAATTTCGCGCTGCGGCTGCTTTTCACTTTCAAGAAGCGGCGGAAGCTTGCGGCCGTGGTGGAATGCAAGTGTACTGCGGTCCCCGACTTTTTCGATCGAAAATCCTTTCGAGGTCTGGTGCAGGTAAATCAGTGCTCCGCGACCCTCCTGCGCGATGCGTTGCAGCGAGCCTTGCAGCGTGGCGTGGCATTCGCAGGCGGTGGTGCCGAAAACGTCTCCCATCAGGCAGTGGGCGTGCATGCGCACCAGCACTGGCGTCTCGCTGCTTTCGATATCGCCGCGAATCAAAGCCATGTGCGATTCGCCGCCATCGACTTCGCTCTCATATGCAATCAGGCGAAATTCGCCGAAGCGCGTCTGCACCAGTGCTTCGCCTACGCGATGCACATAGCGCTCGTGCGACATACGGTAGCGAATCAGTTCCGCAACCGTCAGCATTCTCATGTTGTGCTGTTGGCAAAATGCGATCAGGTCAGGGACGCGCGCCATGGCGCCGTCATCTTTCATGATCTCGCAGATGATACCGGCGGGGATGAGTCCTGCAAGCCGCGCTAGATCAACTGAGGCTTCCGTTTGGCCGGCGCGGACCAGTACGCCCCCTTTGCGGGCGCGAAGCGGGAAGACGTGGCCGGGGCGGGCGAGATCGGAAGCGCTCGAGGCCGGGTCGATTGCGACCTGAATAGTGCGGGCGCGATCGTAGGCAGAGATTCCGGTGGTGACGCCAGCGCGTGCGTCGATGGCTTCGCAGAATGCCGTGCCGAATTGCGACGTGTTCTCGGCACTCATTGGTCCGAGGCGCAGGTAATTAAGGCGCTCTTCGGTCAGGGCGAGGCAGATGAGGCCCCGCCCGTGGGTGGCCATGAAGTTGATGGCTTCAGGCGTCACCTTCTCGGCGGCGAGCGTAAGGTCGCCTTCATTCTCGCGGTCTTCATCGTCAACCACGACGACCATGCGGCCGCTTCTGATTTCTTCGATGGCAGTGGGAACGTCGATGAATGGCTGGTCGGTCATGCTGTTATTTTAACCGCTAGTACGCAGTTGGTCATGGTCGAGGTTGCAACCAGGATTGCCCCGAGACTATTTAACCGAGTCTACTTCGTCAGCCCGATTTTCCTGACCAGCTCGGTAAAGTGCGGGTCGGAGCGTACATTGTCGAAGCCCGGCGAGACATTCAAGTCAGTCAGCAGGCGGTCATGCTCGCGGAACGCCAGGTCGAGCCACTCGAAAGCTTTGTCCTTGTCTCCCATGTCGGCGTAGAAGCGGGCAATGAAAAAAGGAGACCCATAGCCGGTCTTGCGGCGAGCCTCGAAATTGTCTGCTCCGGCGGCCATAGCGCCTTTCCAGCCGGCGGAGCGAAATCCCTCCTCAAACGCGGCGGCAAACTTGATGTCATCCGGATTGCCGTTGAATTGACCCTCGATCTTCCATTCCTCGACTACCTGAGCGTACTCCTGCTTGCCCCAATATGCCCAGACCAGGCAGTCGTGTGCGATGGGAAATGTGGAATTGTCCTGTACGAGCTGCTTGCAGATCGCGATGGCCTGATCGTATTGCCTCGCGCCGGTCAGAACGGTTCCGATCACACGCGTAATGACGGGAGACAGAGGATCGAGTTCGTGGGCGCGATTGATCTCTGCCATCGCTTCCGAACTTCTATTCAACTGAACCAGTTTTTCGGCATACCATTGGTGGGCCGTCGCATCGTTGGGATCGAGCTCAATGGCTTTCTTGAATTCAGCTTCCGCTCCGGAAAAATCCCAGTCGTACTCGAACTGGTTCATGCCCAGGACTGCGTGCGGACGAGCCAAGGTGGGGTCTAGCTCCATGGCCTTGCGTGCAGCCGCATTTGACTTGGGGAAGTCTTCGCTGGGATTGCCGCCGTAATTAGGTAGCACGGAATAAGCGTCGGCCAGCCCGGAATAAGCCAGAGCATATTCGGGATCCTTGGCAATCGCCTGGTTGAAGTAAGAGATGGCGGCTTCCAAGTCCGCCAACGTTCGTTTATTCCACGCGTAGCGGCCCTTTAAATACAACGAATATGCTTCCGCGTTCTGCGTGCCTTGCCGGATTACCTGTTCTCTCTCAGCGCCGCTGAGGGTGGAGCGCAACCTTTGCGCAATGTCGGCCACCATTTGTTGTTGCAGTGCGATGAGATCAGAGCTTTTGCCGGTGTAACGGTGGCCCCATACTTCTGTATTGTCGCGGACATTGGTCAGCTCTGTGCTGATTTCGATTGTGTTGCCCTTCAGCATCACCCGCCCGCTCACCAAGATCGAGGCCCCAAGACGCGTGCCGATCGTTTGCGCGTCCACATCTTTACCTTTGTAGCGAAAAACTGAGTCACGCGAACGAACCTTGAGCTGCGGGACATGGGCAAGCTCGCTGATCAAGGACTCGGTAATGCCGTCACTTAGATAGTCGCTGCCGGCGTCTCCGCGCAGGTTAGTGAAAGGAAGAACGGCAACGGAATCCGGGCCGAGGTAAAGATCTTTTGCCTCAGCATTCGATGGCTGACTCTGGGGCTTGAAGCGGAAGGGGCGGTGGGCCGAAGTGAAGGCCACGATCAGTGCCGCAGCAAGCAGAAAAGGAACCAGCCACGCAGCCAGCCGGGATGGCGGCCAACGCTTTATTTCGAAGGCCGGAACCGATGGAGGCGGGGCCGCGGGTGGTTGCGGATTTTCGGCTTCAGAAAGTTCGGTGGCCCGATCTTCAACTTCACCGGATAGCGCATCTTCGGCATCGAGTTCCTGACTTTTCCCTTTCAGCCAATCTGCTAATTCGTTGCTGTAAGCGAACACCGCACTGCGTCCGCCGCCAGGCACACGGTGCACGGGAAGTCCTCGCTCCGCCTCCCAGCGCTTGACGGTGCGCTCGGCACGTCCCAGGAAGGCGGCAATTTCCTTCCAGGAATCCAGACGCCTGCCAGTAAGGGGATCAGATTTGGCTGCCATAAGGGATTTGGCATGTCATGACCCGAAGCGGCACGACATGACACTTGCCGAGAGCCCGCAGAGCGGCCATAGTATAGCGCGATTCTGCGGGCGTTCGTTCCCCACGAACGTGCGGTTTGTGTAGGAAATACGGGCCAATTCCGAGCAACTCAAAGTGCTTGGAGCAGACAACCTAGAAGGAGAATTCAGATGTCTATACACCACATTTCCCAGAGGACGGCATGCGTTGTTTTCATGTTCTGGTTGGCCATGGCGGGCGTCTCGCCTGCGTCGGTTACGTTTACCAGTCTGGCAAGTTTCGATGGAACGAATGGCAGCCAGCCAGACTACATTGCACTTATTCAAGCCACAGACGGCAATCTGTATGGGGTCACGCCCAACGGAGGGGCTAACAGCGATGGTGTCGTGTTTCGCATTACTCCATCGGGAACGCTGACCGCGATTTACAGCTTCTGCTCGCTGGCAAGCTGCGCCGA
>JASIEN010000383.1 GCA_030045935.1 Candidatus Sulfotelmatobacter sp. | reverse complement strand
GGGGAAGTGTAAGTCGATTCGAACGAATGACCATGTCATCGAACAGTAGAAGGTCGATATCGATCGACCGCGGCCCCTTTTTCTGCGTCCGCTCTCTTCCCATTTCCCGCTCGATATCGAGGAGCAAGGCCATTAGTTCATGCGGCGTTTTACTGGTCACAGTCGAAACTGCGCAATTTAGAAACCAGGGCTGTTCGGTAAATTCCACCGGCTCAGTTTCGTAAAAAGACGAGACGGCGATCACATGGCCGACGGAGCTAAGTCGCCTCAATGCCTGATGCAATTGAGCCTCGCGGTCGCCAAGGTTTGATCCCAGAGATAAGTAAGCGAGCGCCATTCGTAAGGTCACTCTAGGACTGCCGGCATTCCAGTTATCAAAAGAAAAGGAGGCACATACACAAAACTTAGCAGATCAGACCGCAGCACCGACCATACAATCGAATGCCGCTGGAACCCCTAACACCTTAGTCACTTTGCCCTCACCGAATCCAAGTCTAAAATTCCTCATATGCCGCTGGAATCCCTTCTTCTAAGCCAGGACATCGAGACTGTCCGTATCCTTCGTCCTACGCTAGAACAGCTTTCCATTGAGGTCGAAGTGTGTCAAGAAGCAAGGAAGGCGAGCGAGATTCTGATTTCGGAGAAGTTCGACGCCATTATTGTTGATTGTGACGATCTACCCGGCGGTCTCGCCGTGTTGCAAGGCTTACGGAACACTCCCAGCAATAAGAATTCTGTGACCTTTGCGGTATTGAACGGCAGAAACACCACAACCCAGGAAGCGTTCGGGATGGGAGTGAATTTCGTTTTGCAGAAGCCGGTGAGCACGATCAATGCCTCGCGCTGCTTCCACGCCGCCCTCAGTTTCATGGAGCGCGAACGTCGCCGTTACTATCGCCAACCGGTCAAGATGCGCGTCAAAATCGTTCTCGAAGACAACAAAGAAATCAATGCCACCAGCACAAACATCAGCGAAGGCGGACTGGCGCTGATTGTGCATCAGGCACTGCCTAAAGACGTCAGTCCGCGTCTGCAATTCATTCTTCCCGGAACGAACACGGCATTCGATGTCGAAGCGGTAGTCGCCTGGGCCGACATCAAAGGCCACGTGGGAGTGCGTTTTCTCCATGTCCCGCAAAATATGCAGGAAGTGTTGGAAAAATGGCTGAGCGAACAGTTGGAAAAAGCCCAGAACTGCAGCGAAAAGCCGCCAGCCGCAAAGCCAGGGGTTACACGGTAATCTACCTGCCTTTGTCGCCGCCCCTTCTCAGATAGCGAGTACCACTCTCATTACTTGTACCCGCCCCTCTGCCTTGACAGTCTGGTGAGATACGGAAGAACGCCACCATGGTTCCGACATCCTATCGCATCACCCGTGTGCGGGAAGCGCTGCAGCACTATGAAGCCGACATCCCTCTGCTGAACATGCGCGTGAAAGATCTTTCCCAGGAGCGGCAACGCTCAGCTCGTCAATTCGCTGAGGCGCTTATCATCCAGACGCGCGCGGAACTCGATCGCCTGCTTGAAGAACAGCCGGAATTACCATCGGATTGCACCGAACCTCCCTGCGAACCAGCGGATTGACGCAAAAAGGTTTTTCGTCGGCCTGACCGGATTCCCTCTGAAGTCGCTAATAAACCTACAGGCACCCTTATTCTGCGGCGGGTTGGCCATTCTCTAAGTTCCCTTTATCCCCCTCCTTCTCTTGCGTTTCCAACTCCTCGTCCCTAACTTTGCGTGTTGTAGAACGTGTGAGGTACCCACAGCCAATTTGGCGCTCGTTGGCGTTCGTGAATGTCATGGTCGCCCGGGCTTTTGCCGACAACTAAGTAAAACGGCTCCGGTGCGGTTGCCGCCGCTTCCGGAGCCTCACCCGAGGAGGAACCGTGACGAACCTGATCAGGCTGGCGATTATTCTACTCCTGCTATCTTTACCCGCTCTTGGTCAGGATCTTCCCGAAGCGCCGTTATATTGGACCAAAACGAGCATCGGCCTAATCGCGGCCGACGCTGCCGCGAAGGCAACCGATATGGCATTCACGATGCGCAACTATGAATTGCCGGGCTTCCAGGAACGTGATCCTCTCGCCCGCCCATTCGTTCACAGTGGTCCCGTGCTTGCCGGATTCGCGCAGGGAATGCTGTTCGCGACTGAAGTATTCACCTCTTACGAGCTGCACAGGCATGGACACAGAAGGATGGAGAAACTTGTGCTCATGCTTGGCATCGGCGGGAATACAGCGGGTATAGCTACATCAACGCGGTAGAGTGCTATCTTCACACTCTACTGAGACACTTACAGTCACAGAGTCAGGAAACTCGTCAGGCAACGGCAAGAAGCGGCTTTGCGACCGTCAGAAGAAACGTCGTCGAGCGGTAATCAGTGTACCTAGCAGTCCAGTCGCCAGAAGGGCGAGAGTGCCCGGCTCGGGTACAGTGTTGAGATTGGTTATCCCCGTCGTATCCTTGGTGATGATTCCCTTTCCCGTGTACGGTCCATGAGAGGTAAAGAGGATCTTAACCGTCCCTGGCATGGAATACGAAGGGCCTTTTTTCCCGTCGGGACTATAAATTCCTTTAATATCCGCGAATAGTGTGTACTCGCATGTCTCCTTCCTGCCCGAGCCCTCGCAACCGTCAGACGTCCAGGTAACCGTTCCCGAGAATACGCCGGAAAAGATGTAGCCCTTCACTCCCTTCTCCTTAATGGTGAAGTCGCCGCCCGCTCCCCAAGATCCGCATTTTTCGCCCGCGGTAGTACAGTCCAAAGCTCCCGAAAAGTCACTCGAGGTCGAGAAAGAGAGTTTGTACCCGCTTACCAGCCTGTTGTTGATTTCACTAATCGACGAGGCGAGACTAAGAACGTCATCGTGCTTGTTCAACCGGGGGACCCCAGCCTTATCATCGAATGAGACGGAGTCGGCATGGGCTAGAGTGGCCGGCAGCAACAAAGCCAGGATGGCAGTTGCGTGCCATCGGAAACTGATGCGCAAACTATGACGGAGCAGTCGCTTTGAGATCTCCCGGGTGAGACGAGGCATGCGAGGCATAGCGATTCCTCCTGAGCCAAGCCATGTTGATGAAGAGAGCAGTGTCTGTAATCCCCCAAATGGGGTATTTCGCGCACCGCGAATTCTTAGGAGCGAAAAAGGAACCGGAATGCTACAGGGACTGGAAGCATGACCGTTGCTCGATTCTCCCTGGGCCGGCGCCGGGGCCTTATGCACAAAGAGCCATTACGCGTCAGGGGCTTTGAGGTTCCTGAATCTTTTCTATGGTTTCGACCGAAGAGAACTCGAAATCGGAGAATCTGTGAGCAAGGATTGCCCGATGGGCGGCATATTCCCAATAGCTGACGACGCTATTGGGCAGCCATAGGCTCAGCTTCCCGGACCGGCCCTGCACCAGCCCGTAATCGACCGAGACCGTCATTTCCTCCAGCCCGATGTCGGGCACGCCGTTCAAAAGGCTCGCATCGAGGTGAACGACCTGGAAATTCTGCTTCGAGATCCAGGCCCGCCCCTGGAAGCCTGCCGGACGGGCAAGTTCGTCGACCCAGACTTTCGCTGTGCGGCCAGGCCTGTCTTTGCGCTGTTGAAAGCGGACAACCCAGTCGAGCTGCCCGTTTCTGTCTTCCGCACCCTCGCATTTCATTTCGTAATCTGCCTGCAGGTCTGGCAGAAACATTAATGCGATCGCGGCACCGCCTATATGTTGTCCCATCGCCCGAAATAAGTGGCTGCCCCGTATCGGCTTGCGGTATTCGCGACTGACGGCGCCACCAGGCTGTTGCTCAATCGAATAGACATATTGGAAGGAGCCTGAATCGTATGCTTCCACCATGCCAGCGCGATCGAGCATGACGTAGTCAATGTGTTCTTGCGCGGTAAATCTCTCCAGACTCGAGGCCAGG